>JBIKUA010000111.1:0-3358 GCA_044347825.1 Candidatus Deianiraeaceae bacterium
TATGCGTAAATGTAATTTTTTTATTTATCAACATTTCTTTTGAAAAACTATCAAGATACTCCATAATTTTATCTTTCAATAACTTCGTATTTCGTTTTAACTTCCAAGAATCTTTAAAGTTATTTATATCAACCAAAATAACGAACAATCTATTGGAAGAATCAAATCTCATTTCCCCTTGATTTTCATATAAATTTTGAATTAATTTTTGAGGATTTTGGATACATTCCAACACTAGAGATTTTCTAAAATCAAACATCTTTTCAAGTTCCGCTCTGCATTCTAAATCATCACTTTCTCTAATTCGCTGGGTAATTTCATATGCAATATCCTTTTCTTTTCCAATCGTGCTAAAAGGTATTTTGTATTTCTTTGCAATTGCTTTTAATTCCTGTATTTCCGTTTTAAAACCTTGTTTTTTCCTTTCCGTCTCTATAAAGTTTTGTGGTACATATGTAGTTTTTAAATCAAAAGGTATTCCCTCAACAAAAAAGTCAATTTTTTTGATATTTCCTATCGCAGGAAGAACCTTCATATGTTGTTTAAAAATATTTTCTATCAAAATAGTAGACCAATGATTATACCAACTACACATAACATAACCTGAAACAGCCATTGGAATTTCCGTTTCAAGCTTACTTATTATCGTATCAAAAGAAGAATGAACCTTTACATATCTATCAATTAAATATTTATCAAGTGCATTTGTGTAGTCCCCTCCCCAAGCAAAATATTTCATTTTATAAAGCTCCGAAGAAATACTCGCTTCCTCAAAAGCAGAATATATTTTTGCATTCTCCTTAATAAAACTTGTCAACTTTCCCACTCCATTATCATCTTTCAAAAGCAAATAATAAAGCTCCTCGAATTGATGATTTGCCGTTTTTGCAGAAGGTATAATTCCATAACTTTCAAAAAATTTTTCAAGCAGTTCTTTTCTATTAATAGACCGAACAAAAAGCCACAATAAACCACTTTCGTTTCCCGTTAATTCACTTATTTTATCGGCTTCAAAAAGCTTTTTACATTCATTAAATTTCATCTGCATATGATTAAATATTCCTTACTACCCCTAACAGACCCCTTCCCTCCTCTAGAAGCCTCATATGTCTTTTCCTCAACCACAACCTCCCTTTTAAACAAATTAATCAAATTGGAAAGCGTCTTGATATCAGGAAACGACCTATCGTTATAGCTAATAAGCCATACTGGTATATTTCTTGCCCTTTCAAAAAGAAGCTCAAACGATTTTAAAACCTCCTTCACCTTGTCAAAACCACTATATTTATAAGGAAAATAACGCTTTGTGCCATTGATAAACTGCTTATCTTTCCAATTTTGCGTAAAAGTTTCAAGAAGATGATAAAAAGCCTGATAGTCGGAATGACTGCCCGCATATGGAGGGTCAAAATAAGCAACATCAACATTTTCCAATTTCGGCAAAAGTTCCAAAATATTTTCATTATAACTTTTATTTTCAACCCCATTATCAAAAATCGCATTATTATAATCTGGCAAAAGCTCTAAAAATAAATCCTCAATTTTCCTTGCTATACTTGGATTTCGCTTTACTCTATCAGTATTATTTGCATATGCAATTGCCATTGTATGAGCAAAATGCCCCATAATTGTTTTTCTAGTAAGGCTTCTATTCATCACAGAAAGAGCGAGAGATTTCTTGTAGTCGCAATCTAAAAAATCTACATTTTGCCTAAATTTATCAAGAAAACCACACTCCTCGGCAGTAAAAAATATATCTTTAAAATTTTGCATCACTCCATCGCTTAAATTTTGATTATCTCTTTTTAACAATATTTCTAAATCTTGCTTTTCTAATTTTATACCTTTGTTTTCAATTAAAGCCTTTGAATAGCAAGAACAAGACTTTAAAAAATCATTTGAAATAACAGAAAAACCCATTTTTTTAAAATGATAAGATGGCGAAGATGAACCACTAAATCCATCTAAAATAGTTTTTGTAGTTTTTGGAATAAATCTTTCAATCCACGGCATTAAATTATGCTTTGCACCTAAATATTGAGGTTGAGGAAATTTATGCATTACAAATCTATCTTCGCTAAAAAGTGTGTTTTGAAAGTCCATAAAGTCCTTGTATTTATTATAATAAATATATTTAAGGGAGAAGCTTTAAAAAGCAAGATATTTTTAAAATCAACCCATAAAACACATAATGCAAAGCATAAGCCCCCTCACCTATCTTTCCTAGAAATTTCCTTGATTAATTTTGCGTGCAGACGAAGGGGCTGTAGTGTATATACACCGCAAGGTGTATGCATCTACAGGCTCTGGAGTCAAACCAAAATTAGCAGGAAAGAGCAGGAAAGATCTACAAAGCAAATAAAAAAGCTTGCAACCTCAAAAATCTTTTGATATAAAAAATAAAACTAATTAAATAATATATGTCATTTTCACAAAGATCTTTTAATCAATCTATAAATAGCAATATTGCAAGAGGTATTTTGAACGAACCTAGCAATACACACAACGCAAATATACAAAACTTAAACCCCATCTTGCGTGAAATATTAGCACAAGTAAGAGAGGAAGAACAAAATCAACAAAATCAACAAAATCAAGCAGAACCTCAAATGCAACAACAACAGGGGCAAATACCTCCAAGATAAAACTAGTAAGGTATAAAGAGGGTATAAACTACATTTATTAAAAAAAATAAATAATTTATTGACATAAGTTATAAATTATATTACAATGCAATGATTAATTATTAGTTATATGCCAAAATTAGCAACCTCTTTAAAATATACCGCAGCTATTCTTGCAACTCCCATCACTACAGCAATTGGTGCTACATATGGCGTTGTAGGTGGCGCAATTGAGGGTTTGTACCAAGGTACACGCAATATTGTTCAATATAAAGATAAAACAAGCAACTCATATAAATGGAGAAGTGACCTAGGTATACTATTTCAATTAGCATTTGCCCCAGTTGCAGTTCCTCTAAAAATGGTTTCTCAAGCTATATCTTCTGGTATAGCCTGTGGTGTATTAGGTTTTGTTTCACCAGTAAGTGCGGTTGCCTCGGAAAAACCAGCAAATGAGCTATGGGATGATTTTAAAAAGCGATTGAATGAGTATAACTCAATATTTAATAATGATCAAAGTGTAACCCCACAAAATAATTTGAATAGATCTAATGTAAATGAACCAAATAATTCGAGATTAAGATCATCATCAACATCATCAATATCATCAACATCATCATCAACATCAACATCATCATCAATAAATCTAAATAACATAGGAGATAATTTTAATCCGCGAACTACAAATAATTCGGGTTCAAGATTATACGGAGATAATCCCCCGTCATATGGTT
>JBIKUA010000112.1:0-3352 GCA_044347825.1 Candidatus Deianiraeaceae bacterium
AAGTGCAAAATACTTCTTAAATTTGCTTTTTTCCTCGTAAGATTCAACAACTTCTTTTTCTTCCTTCATAACGAAAATCCTGTTTAATTACAACAATATAAAAGCAAAAAGATTAAATTGCAACTTGAAAATTATTTTTTTTGAAATAAATAAATACGACTACTTAAATCAATATGAATAATTTGCTAAAAATACTGGAAATCCTCACAAATCCGCACCTAAAAGAAGATGATTTGCAAAAAAATATTCTCGCAAAAGAGGAGCATTTTGATGTTAAACTTGCAGTGCTTTTTAGGCGTTTTTACGGCGTTTTTAAAATGGAAGAGGGCGAATGCTTAGAGCCAATTAAAATTATTGAAAAAGCAGTTTTGCAGAAGCGTCTTGAGAGATTTACGCAAAATAAATATTGGAGCATTTGGAAGGAAGAAGGCTATTTTTTGGGCTTTGTAGAGGGTTTTTTTCACGCTCAGGAAGGCAAAAATCAGTTATGCAAAATAAGAGGGCAAAATTTGGAAGATGACCTTCTCTTAACACCCCTAAGAAAATCTGAATTAAAGAAGAAATTTGGGGATATTTCTCAAATTGATTACTTTAAAAACCCTGATATTTTTGTCTTCCGCTTTCGCACTTTGGAGGAGTTTAGAGTGTTTTTACGGGTGAATAAAATTGAAAGAATGGTTGGCAAAAAAGAAGGAATGCAAAAGGGAATGCATTACAACATTTACACCGCAATTTGCGAAATTGCCAAGGATGAATTTCTTAAAGAAATTTTCAAAAATGGCGTAATTAACAAGGAGACGGGCAAAATTGATACCAAGTTTTTTGATAGCAAAAATCCAATAACAAAAAACGGACTTTTCGCCATACTTGCAAGTTTTAAAGGTTATGGACCTAAAATTTCTAAAATGGTAATGAATTTAGTTTTTGATGTCTGGCTTGTAGCAGTGGATAGAAGGGTTTTACGCTCATCTTTAACTCTAAAAATGGTTGATTTAGGGAATGATTATATCACAAAAATAAGCACAAAATTTGATTTAAAAAATCCAAAAGAAATTGCAGATAAAATTGCCTCTCTATCCGAAAAATACGCCTTAAAAAAGGCTGAAGAAGTGCTAAATAAAGAGCTTTCTAACTCTCCTTTTTTATCCGAGGTAGATTTCTTATTATTTATGTATAACGGTGGAGATGGCTGGAATTTGCCCCCAAAACCCTTAGAAGACGAAGTGTGCGGAGTGGGGAGGTGCTTGCGTGATGAAAATGGAATTTGCAAATTAAGAAAGAAAGTTTCCTACAGTTGAGGCTGAAGCTATATTTGACCTTCTGTTATTAGTTTTACCTTTCTCTAGTGCTGATAATCTACATACATTTTCTTCCAATTTTTCCTCATAATATCTTATATCCTCTATGTTCATCTTAATAGTAGAATAATTATTAATTGCCTCTTTTAAATTATTAGTCTTTTCGAGATTGATGTTAAGCGTCTGCTCTCTTTTTTTCAATTGCCCCAAATTATCCAATATCGAGTTAATGTAAGTTGCATTAGGTTTTGGATTCTTTAAAGCGGTTTCTAAACTACCTTCCAATTCTTTCGTTTGACTTTTAATTAAAGGATATTTTGAAGTTTCTTTTTTTAAATGACTTAATTCTTCTAATGCCAACTTAAAATCATTTTCATTTTTTATCCGCTGTTCCTTTTTAAGGTTTTGCGTTTTTTGTTCCAAAGTTTCAAGACTTCCTTTTATTGACTTAATATCAATATTCAATTCCTCCATCTCTATTGTGTCTTTTATTTGTTGTATAGCATTTTGAAATACCTCGTGTTTTTGGTTTAAGATATAATTTTTTTCATCCAACATCCTTTTGTTATTCTCAAGATACCCCCTTATTCTGTCCACTAATGCCCTAGAGTAAAAAAATGGCAATACATCACGCAAAAATTCCTCATTAATATTAATACCTTCTTTACTTGCAAGTTTAGCAATTTCAGATAAAGCTTCTAAATTGATAACTGAATGAATTGCACAATCATTGTTATTACGATACACATTCTTTACAGATATTATGTTATTAAAATAAATACCTTTATCTTGCAAAAGTTTTTTGTTTTTATTTAAATTTTCAATTATATGGTCTTTATTGTAATTTAATGTATCAACTATTATAAATTGGCTTCTATCTTTATCATAATACAATACAGCAAAATGATCCACCTTTCTCTCCTGACTTCCACTCAAAGGCAAGATAAATCCGTTATCTTTAACTTGGAATTCTGTTTCAAAATCAAATCTACCTATAATGGCTTCGGCGTAATTTGCATTTTCAAGAATCTTACCTCGATGATCAACAACGCACCTAAGTGCAAAATTTTATTATTCAAAAATAAAGATGATTCATTAATATCTAAAAAATCTCTTGCCATATATCTTGTTATATTTAAAGTATAGCTTATCAGGAATTATATAAAAAATATTATTATTGTCAAGATTTTTACTTAAAAGAAGAAATTACAGGCGTATTTTTTGGAGGGCTTAGGTTTTCGTGTACCAATATTGAAATTATATTTCTGCCAAAAATCTTACATTCCTCATCATTTTTTTTAATTCCCTCAAATTCCGCAAGCACATCAAATCCAGCAAGATTTCCAACAGTTAAATAAAAAATATCCCTAATATCTTTCTTCTCCTGATGCTTTAAGTATGGGCATTTCTTTACCACCATAAACCATTGATGGCATTTTAATATAGCTTCCACAGGTGAGCCAAAACTAGGCATTTCAAAAACTTCCGCATTGTTCACTTCCATAAATTTCTCCAAAATCTTTCTATAAGCACACTCTTTCTTACCTTTGTAATCTATTTCTGTATTTTCAAATTTTAAAACGGGAGTTTGTTTTAACCTTAAAATTGCAAGCTTTAAGGCAGAAGTCATCTTTATTTTTTCCACCATAAATATAAATCTAACTTATACGCAGGCAGGTTAATACTTTAAAAAAAATTAATCAAGAAGTTTGTTTAGAAATGTCAAATTCAAACTCAATACAAATATTGTCAAAAAATCAGAAAAATCAGGTTGACAAAACCAAATTCTCTATTTAACAATTAAGTTGCGTTCTGGTAGCTCAGCTGGATAGAGCGGTAGATTCCTAATCTGCAGGTCACAGGTTCGAATCCTGTCCAGAACATATCTTACAAAGCTTTCGTCGTTTGATTGGTGTTAAAGGTAATATTAAATAGAGCTTTTTTGCCTAACTCTTTTTCGTTTGGATTGATAAAAAACACATTTGCCGTGACATTCTTTTTTTGCATTACTGTAAGTTTTTTGTATTTAGGATCAGTTTTATTGCGTGGGTGGT
>JBIKUA010000113.1:0-3330 GCA_044347825.1 Candidatus Deianiraeaceae bacterium
ATTTAACAAGTGGTTTTAGAAGTTCCGTTTTAAAGCAAAAATGTTATGCTTGGATACCCGCCGCATCTGATGCTAAATCTCACTGCTATAATCCGCTAGACTGGATATCCAAAAATCAAGGTCAGATGGTGGATGATGTACAAAAAATTGGTAACATATTGATTGAAAAGCAGGAATTCTGGGAAAACGAGGCAAGAGCTTTGATAAACGGAATTATTCTTTATATGCTTGCAGATAAAGAAAGGCAAAAATCCTTTGGTGAAGTTGTGCGTATTTTAAGAAGTGATGATACTTCCTACCTCCTTGCAACAGCTCTTGATACTTTAGGCTCTATAATGCACCCAGTTGGATATATGAACCTTGCGGCTTTCCTGCAAAAAGCAGATAAAGAAAAATCAGGGGTGATTTCCACAGCTAACTCAAGGCTTGAGCTTTGGGCAAACCCAATTGTAGATAAAATTACCTCAAGAAGTGATTTTGACCTCAGAACATTTAAAAAAGTTTGCACTTCTGTTTTTGTTGGATTAACACCAGATAACATTCAAAGGCTTCGTCCACTGATGAGTATGTTCTACCAACAAGCAACTCAATTTCTTTCCAGTAAAATGCCTGGTAAAGATGAACCATATGGTGTTATGTTTATGCTGGATGAGTTTCCAACCCTTGGTAAGATGGAGCAAATTCTTGCAGGAATTGCATACTTTCGTGGTTATCATGTTAAACTTTTCCTCATTATTCAGGATACTCAACAGTTAAAAGGTGTGTATGAAGATTCTGGTATGAACTCATTTCTTTCAAACTCTACTTATCGTGTGACATATGCGGCTAACAACGTTGAAACTGCAAAACTGATATCGGAGCTTATTGGAAATAAAACAGTAGCGAGTGAAAGTATGAACAAACCTAAGTATTTAGATTTAAACCCTGCATCCCGTTCCGTTCATATGTCAAAAACTCAAAGAGCGTTACTTCTTCCGCAGGAAGTTATTACACTTAGTCGTGATTTGCAAATTATACTAATTGAGGCAAGTTCCCCAATTATGTGTAAAAAAATTAAATACTATGCAGACCCATTCTTTACAAAAAGATTAATGAAAGCACCACCTCTTCCACAACAAAAAATTGAAATTATTGGTAAAGATGGTAAAGTAAGAGGTGAAAATGGCACAACGCAAGAGGAGACACCTACTATGAAAATGCTTGAAGGTCACCCCGAAGCACAAAAAATGAATGAGAAAAAAGAAGATAAGAAAAACGCTTAAAGTGAGTAAATAAAGCTTATCAATTTTTGCCTAGAAGATAATTTCTCATAATTTGGAACATTCTGTAAAAAATGAGAATTGATTTCAAATGCATTAATTAAATCCTCCTTTGTATTTTGAAATGAACTTGCCTTATTTCCATAAATATATGGAATTTCAAATAATTTGTCTTTCATATCCTTTGCTGAATTAAAACTCGCACATCTACCCGTTACAGGGGATATAAAAAATATATCTAGCGACCCAGTTAAAGCACAACTTGAAAAATCCAAACCAAAGCCTAATATAGTAAGCAACTCAAGTTCGTATAATAAATATTGTATAATAACCTCAGTATCTAAATTATCCAATATTAAAAACTCTAAAAAATTAATAGTTTTTAGGTATAAATCGTCTTCTGGCATCTCATCTTGAAGTAAAAATGTTAGTATTTCTTGTAGTACGCATAAAATACATAATCTTAAGCGTTTTTTCACTATCAATGAGGAGTAATTTTTTATAACTTCTATTTTCAATAACCCTAAATGTTCTTCAAGCCTTCTATTTAATTTAAATGATATTATGCTAAAAATTGCAGTTTTTTCTTTTTGCTTTAAACCTCCCTTTAAAAATCCGCTTACCTTACCTTCTTTTGTAAAAAATTTTAAAATAAGAGAGGAGTTGCTATACTCTCTAACTTCAATAATAATTCCCTCGCCCTCCTTCATAGAGTTTTAATGGGCAGCAGTAGGGCCAAAAATACCAAACACTCTATCAGTTAATTTTGCAGAAAATATACTTTGAGTTTTTGGTTTTAAAGCAGCCATATAGTCTATAGTTGGTATTAAAGGTCCTGCATTCATATTTCCAAATAAAGCTTTTAAAACCGAGGATTCATTCATCAAATTCATTAAATCCTTCAATTCCTCTCCCGTACTCATATCAAGAATTTTAGAAAGCCCTTCAATTTGCATTTCTCCAGGACCTGAAAGGGAAGAATTCACCTCAAATATATTTCCAGCAGATGCAATTGGTGTAGCACCTCCGCCTCCGCCACCACCACCTCCTTCGTCATCATATGACATTGCTTGAAGTCTTGCAAAAAAAGATTGATCAGCCATAATATTTAAATTCTCTTTTTTCTTCGTCTATGTAAAAAATATCAACAAAAATAGGAGAATGCAAGAAGTTTTTTATTTCCTCGCCCAAAACATTCCACCATTCAATGATGCATATTCCATTTTCAATACTTTCAAAAAAACCTATATTTTCTAACTCCTCAAAACTTTTAATTCTATATAAATCAAAATGATATATTGATTTTCCAGTTTTTGTTTTATATATATTAACAATATTAAAAGTTGGGCTAGTTATGTTTAGCGTTTTATCTTGTGCGAGATGCTCTATTACTTTAGAAGCAAAAAAAGTTTTACCTGCACCTAAATCCCCTTTTAAGCAAAGAATTTTGCAAGCTTCCACTTTACTTGCAATTTTATTAGCAAAATCATCAACTTCCTCTTTTTTTAAAATCTTTTTCATAAAATGAAGCAAATTACAATAATAACAGGAGCAACCGCAAGCGGAAAAACTCAGTATTCCTTAAATTATGCTAAAAAATTTAAAAAAGCAATAATTATTAATGCCGACGCTAGTGCAATTTATAAATCGTTTCCAATTTTAACCGCCCAGCCGTCAGATGCGGAAAAAAACGCTTTTAAGCATTTTCTTTTTGAAATTAAAGATATAGAAGAAGATTTTTCTGTTAGTAAGTGGCTTAATTTAGTGGATGAAATTTTACAATCCTCGGAACATAAGGAATATCAAAAAATTATCGTTGGAGGAACTTGCATGTATATATTTTTATTGATAAATGGGCTTGTATCTTCTCCTGAAATTCTCCCTCATAAAAGAGCGGAGGCAACTGAAATTTACAATAAAGTAGGCTATGAAGAGTTTGTAAAAATGGTTGAAAGTTACGATATTGAAACAAAAAAAGATAAACAAAGATTAATCAACAATTACGCCTTAATATTGCAAACTGGGAGGAGTTTTAGCAATTGGCAAAAAGAACCAAAAAAAATGTTTTTGC
>JBIKUA010000010.1:0-10753 GCA_044347825.1 Candidatus Deianiraeaceae bacterium
TATCTTCAGCGTTTTCTTCTTCATACTCCTCTTCGGTTTGACCTTCTTGATTTTGCTCTTCTATGTATTCTTCCTCTGCATACTCTTCCTCTTGAGCGTCCTCGGTAAGAGAGTTTTTTATATCATCTAAATTTTGCCTTTCCTGACTTTTTCTTACTTCCTCAGGGTTTTCATCGGAAAGAATAACCTCATCATACTGCTCATCGCTTTCCACGATTTCCGCATCAGGCTCTGAAAGCTCAACAGTATCTCCTACATCTTCTGGCGTAGTATTAAGTTTTTCTTGAGCAACTTTTAATTTCTTTCTGATATCTTCAATAATATCATTGGTAGAAGGGTTTATAGACATTTTTCACATAAATATTATATATCAAAATTAACTTAAGTTTTTATAAAGGTCAAGGGTTTAAGGAAATTTTTATTAAAATAATTTTAAGTGGAAATTAATTAGAAGAATTGGAAGATAAAACTCCAACTAGTGTGTTTTCCTTAGCTTCTGTTATTTCAACCTCAACAATTTTACCGAAGTAATTAGAAGCATCTTCTTCTGGCGGTAAAATTACAGAAACCGCTTGCAAATAAGGGCTTTTACCTGTTATTTGATTGAAATTAGATGTTGCTTTTGGTGAGCGAGATTCAAACAAAATTTCCATCTTTTTACCAACAAAACTTGCATTATATTCTTTTTGTTGATTAAGAAGTAATTTTTGCAATTTTTGAAGCCTTTCGTCTGCTACTTTTTCATCCACCATTTTTTTTAATGAAGCTGGAGTGCCAGGTCTTGGAGAGTATTTAAATGAATAGCTTTGAGGAAAAAAAACATGCCTAACTGCATCTAAAGTTTGTTCAAAATCCTCCTCCGTCTCTTCTGGAAATGCCACAATAAAATCCGAGGAAAGGCAAATATCGGGGCGTGCTTTTCTAAATCTTTCAATTAAATTAAAATAATGCTCTCTTGTGTGCTTTCTATTCATTGCTTTTAAAATTGCATTAGAGCCAGATTGAATAGGAAGGTGAAGATAAGGCATTAATTTTGGATTTTTTGCATATTCTTCTATTAGCTCATCCGTCACATTATTTGGGTGAGATGTGACAAAGCGAATTCTTTTAATTTCTGGAATTTGAGATACTAAATTTATAAGCTTTGCAAGGCTAACTTCTTTGCCATTTTCGTCAATTCCGTGGTATGCATTTACATTTTGCCCTAGAAGTGTTACTTCAACTGTTCCATTTTTGCAAAGAGAATTAATTTCCTCTAAAATAGATTTAACAGGACGGGAAAATTCAGCTCCACGAGTATAAGGAACCACGCAAAATGTACAGAATTTATCGCAACCTTCTTGAATTGTAACAAAAGATGAGAAAGATTTAGACTTCCTCTCTGTTTTTAGCATATCAAATTTTTCTTCAGGTTTGAAATCTAGGTTTGTGATAGCTTTTCCATCTCGCAAAATTGAAAAAATTAAATCTGGCAAGTGATGATAGCTCTCGGGACCTAAGACAACATCAACATATGAGGCTCTTTTGGTAATTTCATCCCCTTCAGCTTGAGCTACGCAACCTGCAACAGCTATAATTGTTTTTTTTCCGTTTTTTGCACGCTCATCCTTAATTTGCTTTACTCTTCCAAGTTCAGAAAATACCTTCTCAGAAGCCTTTTCTCTAATATGACAAGTGTTTAATATAATAACATCAGCATCGGGCATAACATCTACGGCTTTAAACCCAACATCAGATAGAATTTCTCCCATTCTTTCAGAATCGTAAAAATTCATCTGACAACCATATGTTTTTATATAAACATTTTTGCTATCATGCATAAAAGGTGCTTAAAAATTAAGCATTTGCCTGTGCTTTTTTAGCTTCTTGTGCTTTCTTTCTTTCTGCAGCTAGTTTTTTTGCAGCTTCAGCTCTTTCGGAAAGAATTTTTTTCTTTTCTTTTTTAGCAACACCAAAGAATTCTCCTTTCACAACTGGTTTAATGAATTTTGAAGCTTCAGCAACGCCATTATTTACAAGAAGTTTTGCAACAGTCTCAGAAGTGCTAGCTCCAACAGAAAGCCAGTATTTCACTCTTTCAACATCAAAGTGAACTCTTTTGTTTAGTTCGGTTTCTTTTTCTTTGCTTACTCTTGGGTTGTAAAAACCTAGTTTTTCCAAAAATTTACCATCTCTTGGGTACCTAGTATCAGAGGCAACAATGTGGTAGAATGGGGCATTTGTTGTGCCTCCTCTTGCAAGTCTAACTTTAACAGCCATAATTTAGTTTTAAATAAAAATCTATTTTAGTTTTAATAGATATAACAAATTTATTAAAATTCAAGTAAAAAATTTTAAAATTTTAACTTTTTTGTTTATTAGTCATTTTGCTTGAAGACATTTCTTAAAATAGTTATATTATTTAGCTTGCCGATTTAAAAACTTCGTTTTATAGAAAAAAGAAAAACTTATGAAAAAGCTATATAGAATTTTAATTTTTATTATTATTTGCAGTTTTATTATATATTTTGGCTTAAAATATATACTTTACACCTCTACTTTTGTGCCTAAAAAACGGACGGAAATTTCTTACAATGGGCTAGAGGTAGCAACAAAAAAACTCTCCACAGGGGAGGAAATTGAAATTCTATTTTCAAAGAAAAATGATGGATTAGTTTTTGTCTACTTTCATGGAAATGTAGGTAGATTGGAGTATATAGTAGATTTTTTAAAACAAAATTACTCTTTTGTTTCCGTTTCCTACGCTGGATACAAGGGGTCTTCTGGCAAGCCTTCTGTTAAAAATATTTATGAAGCAGTAGAAAAAACAAAGGAATTTGTTAGGGAAGAATTTCCAAAGAGGCGAATTTTTGTAATGGGGCATTCACTTGGCTCTCAAACTGCAATGAGATACTCCATAATAGAGGAAAATACAAAAGTTTTAGCAATAATAAACGGATTTGATAGCATATATAACTTATGTAAAGATAGGTTGCAAAAACTTTCTCTGGCTTGTATTATTGCAAAATCAAGCTTTGATGCTGTGAAAGATTTTAATTCTTCCAAGGGTGGCAATTTTGAATTTCTCGTTTTTCACAACCCAAAAGATGTTGTAATTCCTTTTGAAAGAGGTCTTAAACTGTTTGAAAATATAAAAAAAGATAATAAAAATTTTGTAACTTTAAAACAAGGAGACCATGGATTTTTCAATATGCAATTTGTAACAATAGAAATGCTAGATTCTGACAATTTTTTTGAAAACCAAGAAGCCAATTAATATCATTGGTAAGCACAAAATTTGACCTGTGCTTAATGTGAATATTCCAAAATCAAACACTCCGTGAGGCTCTCTAAAAAATGCTTCAATAAAAAATCTACCAATGCCATAAAAAATGCAAAATAAGGCACTAAAAGCTCCTGCTTTTTCAAATAGTTTTGTCTTATTTAAGAGTATAAAGAATATTAAGAAAGGTATTAAACCTTCAAGCAAAGCCTCATAAAGTTGGCTTGGATGCCTTGTAAGAAAATCCCCACTTGAAGGAAAGATGAAGCTAAACCAAAAATCAGTTGGCTTTCCCCATAATTCGCCGTTGATAAAGTTTGCAATTCTGCCAAAAAACAACCCCGGCAAAACACAAAAAGAGGCTCTATCAAAAATATGCCATACATTAATATTATTTTTTTTACAAAATAAAAATATAGCAAGTATAACGCCCAAAAATCCTCCGTGAAAACTCATTCCACCTTCCCATACAGCTAATATTTTAGAAGGATGTTGAATAAAATATACTAAATCGTAAAATATAACATAACCAAGCCTTCCTCCTAAAATTACTCCAAGAATACAGTAATTTATCAATACATCAAATTTTTTGCCTGATATATTATTTTCTGGCGTTGTATATCTATTCATAAAAACCGCCAAAAAGCCAGCAAGTAAAAAGCCAACTATATAAGCTATGGAATACCACCTAAGCTCAAAAAATCCTACCTTAAAAACTACAGGGTCAATAAAAAGTTCCATACATTAATTACAAAGTTCATACAGTGCTATTGCAGTGGCGGAAGCAACATTTAGGCTTTCCATCTGCTCTTTTATGTTAATTTTAACAATAAAATCACACGACTTCATTGTTAAATCTCTCATACCCTTACCTTCACTTCCAAGAATTATAGCAAGCTTTTCTGGTGGATTTTTACGCCCAAATTCCTTTAAATCTTGCTTTCCTGAACCATCAAAGCCAACAATCCAGTAGTCATTTTTTTTTAGTGTTGTAATTGCATTTGCAAGGTTGGCTTCTGCAACAATTGGAAGCATCTCAAGCCCTCCACAAGCATTTTTTGCTATCATTTCATTTTTTGTAATATCTGGCATATTGGTTTTGTGATAAAGTAAAAAATCAACTCCAAAACCAGAGCAGGAGCGTATAATTGTTCCTATATTTGTAACATCTGTTAGGCTATCTAAAATCACTACAACACTTTTTTGCTTTTTTAAATTCACCTCTTTCAGAGTTTTAGGTATGATATCCGAGCAAAATGCAAGTAAGCCTTGATGATTTATATCTTTACCTTTTTTTTCAAGTAATTTACTTATCTCGTAATCACTTG
Organism: Candidatus Deianiraeaceae bacterium; assembly: GCA_044347825.1. Classification (GTDB taxonomy): domain Bacteria; phylum Pseudomonadota; class Alphaproteobacteria; order Rickettsiales; family Deianiraeaceae; genus CAZFPN01. The sequence continues at coordinate 4,591 of JBIKUA010000010.1, forward strand.
AAAGCCTTGCAATGCTTAGGAATTTTTCAGGGATTTTTTCTTTAGTTTTGTTAGTATATAAAATTTCATATACCTTTCTTGAGCCTAATTTTAAAACGGAAAGAACTGAATGTATGCCGTAAATTAATGTTTTGTTTGTCATTGCTTTTGAAGAAGTATATCAACTTTTGTTATTTTTTCTGTTTTAAAAAAAGTAAGTAATTCCATTAATTTTTGAACTGGAAGACTACTTTCTGTAATAAGTAAAAACTGTGCTTCTTTGTTTTTATTATGAAGCTTTTTAATTTCTTCTTTTAACAATTTATAATCTTGAATTTTTTGCTCCCCTATTGCAAATTCTCCACTTGTAAAAAGGGTTATTTTTATTTCCGTAATTTGATTTGCACTTCTTTCCTCCACATAATTTTCATCTGCTTTAGGTATTTCTAAATCAAAAACATTTTGGGCAACATTTGATGTTAAAACAAAGAAAATAAGAAGGATAAAAATTATATCCGTCATTGCAGTTAAATCAAGCACGCTACCCGAAGAATGTTTTTTTAAAACCTTTCTAAACCTTCTCTTTGAAGACATAAACAAAAAACCTTTTCATTTTATTTACAGGCTTTGAGATAAAAATCAAGAGAAATTATATTTTTGTCTCAAGCCCTTTTTTTACTTTCCCAGAAAGCAAAACTAAAACTACTATATTTGGTATAATAATGCTAATTCCAATTACATCCATAAATCCAAGCATTACTTCAAATGGAACGAAAGCGGAGCAAGAAGCTAAAGCAAAAAAGAAAAACGGATAGCATTTTACTAAAATTTTTCCCCCTTTAAGCTCTAGTAGTGCGGTTTCAACATAAAAATACCACGCAATAAGAGTTGTTATTGCAAAAAGTAACATCACAACAACTAGTGCAATTGGAAGAATGGGGGAAACTGAAGCAAACATATCGTTTATCATAATTATCCCGTTTTTTCCACTCAAATAACTACCTGAAGCAATTACTGCAAAACTATTTAGGGCTACAAAAATCAAAATTGCAATAAAAGGACCAGACATAGCAAGCATAGCCTCCTTTGCGGAATTTTCATTTTTAGATTTTCCGTGCAAGATGGCAACAGTACCCATACCAACTTCATTCATAGAAATAATACGAGTGAACGCCACAATTGCAATTCCTAAAGCCCCTCCATAGATAGATTTTACCTCAAAAGCGGAATTCCAAACAAGTATCATCGCAGGGACAATGTTTTTAAAGTTAAATGCCAAAATGCACAAAATAACTACAATATAAATAATAGACATAACAACTGCAAGGCTTTCTATTACTTTTGAAATTCTAGAAAGTCCGCCAAAAATAACTGCTAAAGTAAAGCTTGCAAGAAGCACGCTTACGGAAAGCGTTGCAACTTCACTGCCACTAAAAAAGCTTTGTGAAATTAGCTCCGTAGTTGGCACAACTTGCCCCATAATTGCAGAAATTGATGTTAAAAACAAACCAATTGCAAAAATTATAACAAAACTTTTTGCAAACTTGCCATAACCTATATTTGTAAGCCCATTTTTTATATAAGCAAAAGGTCCGTAAGAGGTTATATTTCCCTCACTATCTTTTGTTCTAAAGTAATGCCCTAGGTAGACTTCTGCAAAACGAAGTGGCATTGCACAAAACGCTGCAATTAAAAGCCAAATCACAACTCCGGGCCCTCCATAATACACAGAAGCCGCAACTCCAGCAACAGAGCCAACTCCAACACAACCTGATATAGCCCCTAAAAAAGCGGAACGAGAAGTAATTGTTTTGCCCGTTTCATCTTGTTTTTCTTTCTCTAAAAATATTTTGAAGGAAGTAGTAAAGTGCCTAAAGTTAATGAATTTTAGTTTAAACATAAAAAATATACAAGCAAGCATTACCCAAAATATCAAAAATGGAAGCTTAGCATTTGGTATAAAAAATAAAACATCAGCAAACAAGACCTTTGCAACGGTGCTTGATATACCTTCAAAAAAATTTGCGATAATAGACATAGTCTTTTTAATTTAATGTAAAAAATAATAAAAATGGTTTGATTATGGGTGTAAAAATGGTGCGATTAGCACCAAAAATGAAATGTATAAAAGAATTGTTTGAATGCAATTTGATTTGCCATCAATAAAATAAATAATATGCTTTTTACATTATAGTAAAATAATTTTTTTGTCAAGCAAAATATTTTAAAAATTTTATTGACAAAAAATAAAATAGGCTAGATAATAGCTTACTTATTTTAGATATTTATGGAACTTTTGTATAGTATTTTAAGCACAATTCACATATTTGTTTGTGTTTTACTTATTATTTTTATTCTTTTTCAAAAAGGTACAGGAGATGGCTTATTTACATCAAGTTCTGGTGCAAATCCTTTTATGTCAGGTGTTGAAGTTGTAACGCTACTTGGAAAGGCAACGAAGTATCTTGGAATTTTTTTCCTTCTAAACACATTATTTTTGGCAAGCTTGAGTGTAAAAATTTCAAACAAAAACAAGGTAGTTATTGTTGAGGATGTAAAACAACAAAAAACCGCAGTTCCGCTAGGTTCTAAGTAAAGTTTATGCAAAAAATTTTAGCAATTTTAGTTGCAATACCTGTCTACTTTACATTTTGCGTCTTGTATTGCGTGCATTTACTTGTATCGCTAACAAATTTTATTACAGCTAAAATAAAAAAATTATGAAATTCTCCCTTAGCATTTTAAAAAAATATTTTAATTTTAATAAAGATTACACACCTAATGAGCTTGCTGAAATAATAACAAACTTAGGTTTTGAGGTTGAAAAAATTGAAGATTTATCCGCTCAATATAAAAATTTTGTAACAGCAAAAATTTTGGAAGCAAAAAAGCATCCAGAAAGTGAAAAACTCACGCTTTGCAAGGTTGATAACGGAGTTAAAACTTTAAATATAGTTTGCGGGGCAAGTAATGCAAGGGAGGGCATTAATGTTGTGCTTGCAAATATAGGGGCAATTGTGCCTGCAAATGGGCTTGAAATCAAAAAAGGAGTTATTCGTGGAGCAGAAAGCGAAGGAATGCTATGCTCGTTAAAAGAATTATGCTTGGGTGAAGAAGGTGAAGGCATTTTAGAGCTTCCTTTGAATGTAAAAGCTGGACTAGAACTAGCGGATTATCTAGGTAAAAAAGACTATATTTTTCATATATCTATCACTCCAAATAGAGGTGATGGTGCAAGTATTAAAGGTATTTTAAGAGATTTGCACGCAAAAGGCTTAGGAAGGATAGAACCATTATCAATGCAAAATATTATTTTAGAAAATACTCTAAAAATTGAAATATCTAGCGATGTAATGCCTTTTATTGGCAGTGCCAACTTCGCTCTTGCAGAACTTGGACAGAATTTTCAATTTGAGAAAGAAAGAAGCCTCTATGATAGCATTTGGGCTAAATCCGACCTTATAACTGTTGATATTTCAAATTTCACAATGTTTTTAACAGGAGCGCCAAATCACATTTACGATGCAGATAAAATCACTGGTAAAATTTCCCTTTCACGCTCCATTGAAGGAGAAGTTTTTGTTCCCATAAAAGGAGATGAAATGAAGCTTCCTGCAGGGCTTATTGTTTTAAAAGATGAAGAGAAAATCCTTTCTCTTGTTGGTGTTATGGGGGATGTAAGAAGCAAATGCACGCTTGAAACTAAAAACATCTTAATCGAAGCCTTACACATAAAACCTGAGGAAGTTATTAAGTCATCAAGGGAAACCAAAATTAAGTCCGAATCTTCGTATAGATTTGAAAGAGGGGTTGATTTTTCCATTCAAAAAGATGTATTGCAGTTTATTTTATCCAAAATAGGCGTTAATTCTGCTACAAGCTTTCATTTTAATGGTAGTTTTGAAACCAAAAAAATCTCTATCACAAAGCAAGACTATCAGGCAAAAATAGGGGTGGAAATATCAAGCGATAAGATGTTAGAAATTTTAACCAACCTAGGATTTAAGCCCGAATTAAAGCAAAATGAAATAATTTGCACCATCCCACCTTTTAGATATGATGTATCAATAAAAGATGATTTATGCGAAGAAATAGCACGAATTAATGGGTATGAAGCGATAACCCCAAAGCCAATTGCGAATCTTCAAGCAATAAAAAATTACGATTTGGGCTTTGAAATCAAAAAAATTTTACAAAGAGATTTAAATGAAGTTATAACTTACTCATTTTTTAAGAATGATTTTTTTGGCTTATTTTCCGATTCAAGCAATAAAATTGAGCTTTACAATCCAATCACAGCAGAACTTTCCGTTATGAGAGATAGCCTTATTCCTAATTTACTTGAAAATGTTGCAAAAAATGAGGCAAAAAGCTATTTTGACACTGCAATTTTTGAGGTAGGAACTGTATTTTTTGGCACAAAACCAGAGGAGCAAAACCTTAATTTTGCAGGAGTGTTTGCAGGTTTAAATCAAGAAAAAACATTTTTAAATCAAGAAAAATCTTTTGATATTTGGCACGCAAAACAAAAAATGCTTGAGGCTTTATTTGAAATTTGGGGGTTTTCAGAAAACTCATTTATGTTTAAATCGTTTGTAAACAACAATCTTCACACAACGCAAAGTTTTGAAGTATTTATGGGTAAAAATAAAATTGGCATTTTAGCTCAAATTCACCCTCTAACTCTTGATAAATTTCAAATTAAGCAGAAGGTTTTTATCTTTGAAATTTACACACAAAAACTTCCTTTACCAAAAAAGAAAAGGTCCATTTTTACAGAAGATATATTACCAGATGTAAACCGTGAAATTGCAATTATTCTTAGTAAAAATATACTTTTTGAAAGTATTTTATCGGTTATTAAGCGTCTTCGCATTTCCAATATTAAAGACATTATGGTAAAAGATTTATTTGAAGATGAAAAACGCATTGGAGAAGGCTTAAAATCAATTTCTTTACAATTTAAAATTAAACAAGATGTAAAAACTTTAACAAAAGAAGAAATTGATGACGATATAATAAATTCAATCGTGTTTGCACTTTCCAAAGAATTTAATGCAAAATTAAGAGATGGAGAAACAGCAAAATAAAACTAAAGTTGACAAAAAAACACAAAGAGACAAACTTTTAGCGGAAAAATTAAGGGAGAATTTACAACGCAGAAAATTACAAGACGCCCAAGATTCCAAACTAACTCATGAAACAAAAAAAAATTAAAACCCTTGTAAAAAAATATTTTCAAAAAAGCAAAAAAAAAGCTTGAAAAATATTTTTTTATGTGGATAATGTTAAGATAAAGACAATTTTTTAAAATAAAAGGCTATAGTAATTATGAATACAGAAGCAAAAACAATAGGCGTAACAGCACAAAATGCAGGTTATTTAGCAAACTTTACAATTGAGGATTTATTTCAAAGAAATATCCATTATGGGCATGTTAAAAATTTATGGAATCCAAAAATGGCACCATATATTCATTCCGTAAAAAACAATGTTCATATGATAAATCTTGCAAAAACATTTGAAGCACTATCAAATGCAAAAGCAGAACTTTACAAGGCAGGTCTTGCTCATAAAAGAGTATTATTTGTTGGAACAAAGGCTCAAATTTCTAAGTATGTTAAAAAATATGCAATTGATTGCGGTCAGTATTACATAAATCATAAGTGGCTTGGAGGAATGCTTACAAACTGGAAGGTAGTGAATACACTTGTTAAAACCTTGCAAAAGTATGAAAAAATGGTTCAAAAAAATTCAGCCGATTACACTAAAAAAGAATTAATGATAATCACCAAAAAGATTGAAAAACTAGAAAAATCTATTGGTGGAATTAAAGATTTACCAACAAAACCTGATATTCTATTTGTAATTGATACAGAGCTTGAAAAAATGGCAATAAAAGAAGCAAACAAATTAGGTATTAAAGTGATTGCAGTTGTTGATACTAACTCAAATCCTGATGGCGTTGATATCGTTATTCCAGGTAATGACGATTCTATTAAAGCAATAGAATTCTACCTAGGTCAAGCTTCCGAGAGTATTCTTGCAGGTATTAAAAAGGGTCTCCTTTCAACTGGAAATCCAAAATCAGTAGAAAGAAAGCCTCAACCTAAAGAGAAGAAATAATTTTAAGATTTTCTCTTAAGATTTCATCAAAATCCTCTTTTCCAATACCCATTAAAAT
>JBIKUA010000114.1:0-3323 GCA_044347825.1 Candidatus Deianiraeaceae bacterium
TTTTTGAAATTGTTGGAATGTAATGCCGAGGTGAACAGCAACATCAGATTGACTTAAGCCATTTAATTGCCTAAAAAGCTTTATCTTTTTACCAACATGCTTTTCAATTTCATGGCTTTGAAATCTGGCTTTAGCTGTGTTTTCTTCTTCTAAAACCTCTGCATTTTGCTTAGGGGTGTTCTTTTGCATTTTTTTATTAAAAAGTGTCATATAACTACAAAGTTAATTTAAAATAAATATAACTGGAGAAATATTATGATATGAAAAATATTAAAATGCAACTAAAAAATGCAAAAAATTGAAAATTTTTTTTATTGCGGTAAAGATATAGCTTAAAATCGTATAAAATCTCAATTTTTAATATATTGTAAAAATTTTTTTAAAAAATGCTTGACTTTTTAAAAAACACGCTTTAAGAAATTTGCACGCAAGAAATTGCGGGTGTAGCTCAGTGGTAGAGCGCAACCTTGCCAAGGTTGAAGTCGTGGGTTCAAGTCCCATCACCCGCTCCATTATTTTCCAAATATATTTAATCTTAAATGTTCATTTTGTGCCAGTTGAACCAAAACCAGATGACCCACGCTCCGTGCTATCTACCTCATCAACTTGAATGAAATTAAACTGCGAAACAGGGGATATAACAACTTGAGCTATTCTCATTGCATGCTCTACGATGAAATCTTCCTTGCCGAGGTTTTGAAGGATAACAACAAGTTCTCCACGGTAGTCGCTATCTACAGTTCCGGGGGAGTTGGGTATGGTAATTCCTTTTAGAGCAAAACCGCTTCTAGGGCGAACTTGAGCCTCAAAACCGCTAGGCAATTCAAGCACGATACCAGTTTTAATGGCCTTTATTTCAAAAGGTTTGATTATTATTTTTTCCTCCTCATTTGAAAGGCAGGAGTATAAGTCCGCTCCCGCACTGCCTGATGTTTTGTATTCTGGCTTTTTTGCAAGAGGGGAGAGAGTTTTGAAGTTGATTTTCATATTTTACACTTTTTTGAATGTTTCGTCAAATTCGTCATCATCTGCTTCATCATCTCCTAAAACTTCGTATTCTTCGTCCACTAAAACTTCAGGTAAGTGATGGGATTTTTCCTTCAAAACTGCTCCTTCGTGGTTTCTTTCTGTAATTATTTTATCTTTATACTTCACTACTTGCTCTTCAATTTTTTTAATTGCAAGGTCGGCACAAGGGTAGGCTTCTGTTGCCTCGTATGAAGCGTGGAGGATTGTTTTACCGCCAATTTCCTCTATAACATCAATTTTACAGACAAAATTTATCCCTTCTTTGTTAAGAACGGCGTGAATTTTGTGAAGCTTACCATCTTTTAGTTTTTTTGCAACTAAGTTGAGCTTTTCAATCATATGGTTTTTGATTGAAACGCCTGTATCAAAAGCAGAGCCTGTAATTACGATTTCCATTTTTTAAAAAAAACTTCCTAATAAAAGGTTAAAGTAGAAAATTTTATATTGCAAGCTTTTTTTAATATTTCGCTTTACATTTTAATAATTAATATTTATACTCTTTTAAAAAAGTTTATACTTTTTATGCAAATTACAATTGACACACATAAATTTGTGAAGTTTTTATCAGAAAAAAAGCACTTCACATTGGAGCAAGCAGAAACTTTAGTAGAAGTTGCAACGGAATATCACAATGCTTATACGAGAGAGCTTGCAACAAAACAGGATTTACTTTCAACCAAAGGAGAATTAAAGCAGGAGATTAGCGATGTGAGGAGGGATATTGAGGAACTCAAACTTTCAACGAAGAGGGATATTGAGGAACTCAAACTTTCAACGAAGAGGGATATTGAAAAATTAAAACTAGAGCTTGTAATAAGGCTTGGAGGCGTTGCAATTGCCTGCACGGGAATTTTACTTGCAGGAATACCAATAATTATGAAGTCTTTTTAAATTTTATGCAAATTACAATTGACACACATAAATTTGTGAAGTTTTTATCAGAAAAAAAGCACTTCACCTTGGAGCAAGCAGAAACTTTAGTAGAAGTTGCAACGGAATATCACAATGCTTATACGAGAGAGCTTGCAACAAAGCAGGATTTACTTTCAACTAAAGGAGAATTAAAGCAGGAGATTAGCGATGTGAGGAGGGATATTGAAAAATTAAAACTAGAGCTTGTAATAAGGCTTGGAGGCGTTGCAATTGCCTGCACGGGAATTTTACTTGCAGGAATACCGATAATTATGAAGTCGTTTTAAATGTCTTTTTAAATTTTTAATAAAATTTCTTGACAAAAAAATAAAAGCACAATAGAGGTATTTACATTAGTGTTTTTTAGATTTATGTCAGAAATCAAGGTGAATTTTATCCTGCCAAGTGGGGAAAAAAGAGAAGTTTTAGCTCCCGTTGGGCTTAGTGTTTTGGAAGTTGCTCATAGAACGATAGGGAATGATTTACTAGAAGGTGCTTGCGAAGGCTCTCTTGCTTGCTCTACTTGTCATGTTATTTTAATGGAAGATGAATTTAAAAAGTTCCCTGAAGCTAGTGAGGAAGAGGAAGATATGCTAGATTTAGCATTTGGGCTTGAGGCAACTTCAAGGCTTGGGTGTCAGCTTATTTTACAGCCTGAAATGGAAGGTTTTAGCTTTAGAATTCCCGCTCTTAAAAAGAATGCTTAAATCATGACCTTGCCAATTCCATTTGATAAGAGAGAAGGCTTTATTTACCATAACGGCGAATTTTTGCCTTGGAAGGAAGCTAAATTACATATTTTAACTCACGCTCTTCATTATGGTAGCTCCTGCTTTGAGGGAGTTCGCATTTACGAGGGCAAGATTTTTAAAAATAAGGAGCATGCAAAAAGGCTTTTATTTTCTGCCTCCGAGCTTGATATGAAGGCTGAAGTTAAGGTGGAGGAAATTGAAGAAATATGTGTTGAAACCTGCAGAAAAAACGGAATTTTAAACGGATATATCCGCCCAATTTTTTGGAGAGGGAGCGAGCAGATGCAAGTTTCCGCCCCTTATTCTAAGATACATTTTGCGGTTGCAAGCTGGGATTGGCCTAACTATTCGCAGGAAAAAAAGCTAAAAGGCTCTAATCTTGTGGTTGCAAAATATAAAAGAGCCTCCCCTGAGAGTGGACCTGTGTTTGCCAAAGTTGGTGGGCTTTATGTTTCTTCTACGCTTGTGAAGCACGATGCAGAAAAACTAGGTTTTGACGATTGCCTAATGCTGGGGTATAAAGGTTTTGTAGCGGAAAGTAGCACATCTAACATCTTTTTTGTGTTTGATGGAGAGCTTCACACCCCAAAGGCGGACTGCTTTTTAAACGGAATTACAAGGCAAACGGTT
>JBIKUA010000115.1:0-3317 GCA_044347825.1 Candidatus Deianiraeaceae bacterium
TTCAATAAACAATATATAAGATAATTATATTTTTACATAAAAATCAAATTTTTTTATTGACATTAAGTTTATAGCACTTTAAAGCTTGTTGTAAAATTTTATTTTATAATAAGGTTTTAGCGAGAGAAGAAACTTTTTTAATCTTTATGCTTGGTCAGATTACAGCTTTTTTTGAAAGTATATTACTTTATCCGCTTTTTGGATATGTGCCGTTTATAATTCTTTGGCTTGGTTCCATTGGAATTTTTTTAACCTTTAGGTTAAAGTTTTTAAATATTACGATGTTTCCGCAGGCTATTAAGCTGATTTTAAAAGGTAAGACATCTGACCAAAAAGATACAATATCCCCTTTTGCGGCCTTGATGGCTTCTGTTTCTGCTACTGTTGGGCTTGGAAGTTTAGCTGGAACTGCAGTTGCAATTTCTATTGCAGGGCCTGGAACAATTTTTTGGATGATGGTTTTTGGAATTTTGGGAATGTGTGTTAAAGCTTCCGAGGTTCACATTGGGCATAAATATAGGCAAATTGGAGATGATGGAAAGATATCAGGAGGAGGTTTTTATTATCTATCTCGTGGGTTAAAAGATATGGGTTTGCCAAAACTTGGAGCCGTGCTTGCTCTTTTATTTGGAATTTTTGGATACTTTGCAATTTGGGGAATGGCGGGGTTTCAAATGAATCAAATTGTTTCTCTTTCTACGGGTGAAACTGTTAGAGTGTTAAACAATATATCAGATGGAGTGTGGGATACTCATACAAAAATAGGGCTTTCTGTTGCACTTTTAATTTCCGCTTTTGTAATTTATGTTTTAGTTGGCGGAATTAAAAGAGTGGCAAATTTTGCTTCTGCAATTGTACCTTCAATGTTTGTGCTTTATCTATTTGGTGCAATGTGTGTTTTAATTGTAAATGCAAAAGGTATTATTCCTGCTATTGTTGAAATTTTTAGTAAAGCATTTGATTTTTCAAGTGGGCTTGCAGGTTTTATAATTATTGTTGTAATTGGTGCAAGAAGAGGGCTTTACGCCTGTGAGGCAGGTCAAGGTACAGCTCCTATTGCTGGTTCTAACTCCAGCATGATTAAACCTCAAGAACAAGGTATTGTAACATTACTTGACCCCGTAATGGTTTCATCAATTATGTTTATAAATGGGCTTTGTATCGTTGCATCTGGGGCTCACTTGGTTGATGGACTAACTGGAATTTTAATTACAAAGCAAGCTTTTGCATCTGTAACTCCTTGGTTTGGATACTTAGCAACTCTATGTGCTATTATGTTTGCCTTTACAACTGTAATGACGGATGCTTATTATTATGAAAAATTTGCTTCTTACTTGCTTCCGAGAATAAGTAGAAAAATTATTCAAATTTCTTACGGAATAATGATTTTTATGTTTGGAATTGCAAGTGCAAACGATATTTTAGCCTTCACTGATGTATTTGTGTTACTTATGACTGTGCCAAATATTTTAGGGCTTTACCTTCTTTCAGGGCAAATAGCTACGGATTTTGAAGATTATAAACAAAGTTTAAAAAAAACACTTGAAAAATAAAAAAATCTTTTGTATCTATTATCCCTAAAAGTATTTTGGAAGTAATATATTATTTAAAATTATGGCAGTTCAAAGCCAAGATATAGTGGTTAAGTTTTCATCTTTTGACAGTGAAATTCTTGACAAGTGTGTCCAGTATATGGTTAATTCCATAAAAAAAGTTGGTGCCCAGTTTTCAGGCCCTATCTTTTTACCTAGAGACATTAAAAAAGTAACAGTTATCAGAGGTCCTCACGTTGACAGGAAGGGGATGGAGCAATTTGAAGTGAGAACTCATAAAAGAGTTATCATTATTAGAAAGGCATCTAGTGATGTTGTTGACAGCCTTTCAAAGCTTGAGCTTCCTAGCGGAATTGATGTGAGGGTTGAGGTATTAACAGGTAATTAATAAAATTGTATGTTTCATATTGCAACATGGAAGAGGGGAATGACGCAAGTCGTACATAACGGAAAAGTTATTCCAGTTACTCTTTTAGAAGTAAAGCCACACGAGCTTTTTAGAATTAAAACCAAGAAAAATGACGGCTATAATGCTATCTGCTTTTCCGCTGGAGAAACCGTTAAGGTTAAAAATGTCTCTAAACCAATGATGAAGCAGTTTGAAGCAAAATCATTGACTGCTAGAGAAGAAATTTTTGAAGTTAGACTTCACTCTTCTTGTGAAAATTTTTCAATTGAAGGTGAAAAAATTGCAGACGACGAATTTAACAATCTTGTAGGAAAAACTGTTGATGTTCAAGGAATTAGCATCGGTAAAGGTTTTGCGGGAGTTATGAAAAGATGGAACTTTAGAGGTTTAGAAGCTACTCACGGGGTTTCAATTACTCACAGGTCTCACGGTTCAACAGGGCAAAGGCAAGACCCTGGAAAAGTATTTAAAGGCAAGAAAATGGCAGGGCATTTAGGAGCTGAAAAAGTATCAGTGCAAAACCTAGAAGTTGTATTATTTGACCCAGAATTAAAATTAATTGGCGTTAAAGGTGCAGTTCCAGGAAATAAAGGCGAAGTAGTTTTCGTTAAATCTGCAGTTAAAAAGACGGGGCTTGTAGAGGCACAAAGTGTTAACGGTCTTAAAGTAATCTATTCATAAGAAAATGACAAAACTTGACGTATTAGACTTCAAAACAGGTTCAGTTCTTGAAAGTATTGAAGTGCCTGCTGAAATTGAAGCGATTGCTGAAAATCCTGACTATCTTGACTTTATGTCAAATTACCTATATAGGTCAAAAAAGGTTTCTTTCATTAAGACGGCAAAAACAAAAACAATTTCCGAAATTAAAGGAACTACAAAAAAACCTTACAAACAAAAAGGTACAGGTAATGCAAGGCAGGGTTCCCTTCGTTCTCCACAATTTAGAGGTGGTGCAAATATTTTTGGTCCAGTTCCTGTAACTGCAAATTATAAGATAAACAAAAAAGAAAGGCAACTTGCAAAAAAGATTTTACTTGCACAACTTATTGAAAATTCCCTTATTAAGGTAGTTGACACTATAAGTGGATTTAACAAAACAAAAGATTTTGTTGTATCTAAAAATGTTGTTGCACCAAATTCCGAGAAGGTAATATTTATTTCAACAGGTGGCGTGAAAAATGCTGATTGCTATCAAGCAGGAAGAAATGTTAAAGGTCTTTCATTTGATTTAGGTCTTCATTTCAATGTTTACAAAGTTTCTAACCATGAAACTGTTGTTATAACAAAGCAAGCAATAACAGAGTTATTCTCTAGTTTATTTAATTAATTTATGACAGAGGTAAAAGAATTTA
>JBIKUA010000116.1:0-3295 GCA_044347825.1 Candidatus Deianiraeaceae bacterium
GCATGTTATTGCAGGTAAGGCTGTAGCTTTTGGTGAGGCGTTAAAACCAGAGTTTAAAGAATACACAAAAAATGTTGTAGAAAATGCTAAAACTCTTGCAAGCACGCTTACTGCTCGTGGGCTTAAAATTGTTACAGGAGGCACAGAAAATCATCTGATGATTGTAGATTTAACTCCTTACGGAATTACAGGAAAGGATGCTGAAAAAACTTTGGAAAGAGCAGGCTTAACTTGCAATAAAAACACCATACCTTTTGATAAAGCCTCTCCTTTTGTAACATCGGGAATTAGGCTTGGAACTCCAGCAGGAACAACCCGTGGATTCGGAGTTAAAGAATTTGAAATTATCGGTAATTTAATTGCGGATGTTCTTTCTTCATTTGCCAAAAATCTAGAAGATAACTCTAAAATGGAAAAAGAAGTTTTTGAAAAAGTAAAAAATCTTTGTAAAAACTTTCCTATTTATTGATATTTTTAAGTTTTGGAAATAAAATCTCTTTCTTAAAACTTATTCTGCCTTCTTAATGGTATGCAAAATAATACAAAATGCAATTGTAATAATCAAAATACCAATTGTAAAATTTATAAAAGGGGATTGATTTGCTGAAAATTCAAACCAATTTTTTATTTTTATTTGTATCATGATTTGCAACTAACTTTTTATAACTTATCAATATGTTTTTCATAAAAAATTAAATTTTTTCCGATTTAAGCATTATTTCACTTTAGCTCTACATTCTATTAATGTAGATAATTATTTAATAGTTATATACAATCTTAAAAAAATCACTTGCTTTTTTTGTTAGTTTTTTTATTGTATAATCAAAGATACTAGTAGTTGGAACTTTATGAAAAATTTGATAAACCAAGATGCCTACTTTAAAAGCCTAAAAAATGAGCTAGATAATAAAGGTTATATAATTACAAAATTTGATGAAATTGTGGGCTGGATAAGAGCTGGAAGTTTGTGGCCTATGACATTTGGTTTAGCATGCTGTGCGGTGGAAATGATGCAAACTGCTGCGTCAAGGTATGACCTAGATAGATACGGAATTATGTTTCGCCCTTCTCCGAGGCAAGCCGATGTTATGATTGTAGCAGGCACGCTTACAAATAAAATGGCTCCAGCACTTAGAAAAGTGTATGACCAAATGTCCGAACCTAGATATGTTATTTCAATGGGAAGTTGTGCAAATGGTGGAGGTTATTACCACTACTCTTACTCCGTTGTGCGTGGTTGCGATAGAATTGTTCCTGTTGATGTTTATGTTCCGGGTTGCCCTCCAACTGCGGAAGGTCTACTGCACGGCATACTTCTCCTTCAAAAAAAGATAATTAAAGAAAACAAAACCATAAAATAGTATGTCTTTTCAATTTGCCTTTTTTATTTTTGCCTTTTTATTTTCTGCAAGTTTGTGTGGAGCTTTATTTTGGGAAAACTTATTTAAAAAAATGGTTTGCCTTTCGGTTTTTTCAAGCTCTGTAATCATTTTTTACTTATTACTAGGTTATTATACTAATTCTAGCTTTCCTATATTTCACGACATAATTGAAACTACTGCAGGTTTCACAAACCCTTTACCATCTGTTTTAATGCTAACTGCTATTGTGGTTGGAATATCCGTTCAAGCTTTGGGATTTGCCTTAATAATTAGGATAAAAAAAGACTTCGGGACTTTAGAGGAAAGAAAAATTATTGAAAAAATTCGTCTTGACTAATTTAAAAAATAGCTTACTATTAAACTAAGGTTTTTTTCTTATTAATATGAATTTTGAAAATGAGAGGATTAGCTACCTCTCCCTTACTCCTAACGCAAGAGAGCAAATAAAAACCCTCTTATCTGAAAGAGAGTTAGAGATTGGTCAAAGACCAGCAGGCATTCGTCTTGCTTTAAAGCCAAAGGGATGTAGCGGAATGAAGTATGATCTTGAATTTGCGGAAGAGGGAGTGAATATATCTAAGTATGATGATTTATTTGTGGAAGATGATATATTGATTTTTCTTGACCCTAAAATTTCTATGTGGGTTGTGGGAACGATGATGGATTATGAAAATGATGGCTTAAATTCTGGGTTTATATTTAAAAACCCTAACGAAAAGGGGAAATGTGGGTGCGGTGAAAGTTTTTATGTTTAATATGGATTTTGAATTGATAGCAAAAAAAACTTTAGAAGATTTGTACGAAAAGCTTGACAAACAAGAAAGTTTAGATATAGAACTTACAGATGATGGAGTTTTAATGATTTCTGCACCAAACGGTGAATATGTTTTAAATAAGCATTTTGTAACAAAGCAAATTTGGTACTCTTCGCCCGTTTCTAGTTTGAAATATTTTAACTACATTGATGGTAAATTTTTAGAAAAAAATAACCGTAACTTAACATTGGAACAAGCTTTATTTGATGATTTGGCAAAAATATGATACCTTTTATTCTCGCTTCGGCATTTTTTTTTGGATTTATAATTGAAAGTATGGTAGGTCTTGGAGGAACTCTAGTTGCCTACTCAATTTTACTATTCTTTTTTGATGTAAAATCGTTGATAATTTCCACAATTATCTTACCTGTTATTGCTAGTTTCGTTATAATATCATCTGATATTAAAAGTATTCCTATTAAAGTCGTTTTAAAAAACGCATTTATTTGCCTTTTAGGAGTGCCAATAGGATTTTTCTTATTTAACCATCTTTCTGGAGATTTAATTTTAAAATTTCTAGCCG
The DNA here is from genome assembly GCA_044347825.1 of Candidatus Deianiraeaceae bacterium. GTDB lineage: Bacteria > Pseudomonadota > Alphaproteobacteria > Rickettsiales > Deianiraeaceae > CAZFPN01. The sequence goes on from JBIKUA010000116.1 coordinate 2,721, forward strand.
TGTTTTTAATTTTATTTGGACTTAGAAGTCTTTTTTTAGGAGAAATTACAATAAATGGCGTTCTCGGTAAAGTTATAGTTTTTATAAGTGGTATTATACACGGAATTGTTGGTGTAGCGGGACCAATTGCAATTATAGGAATGAAAGATCAATTTAAAAATAAGGCAGAATTAAGAGCTGGAATGGCTGTGTTTTTTATTATAATAAATATTTTTAGAGTTATTCAGTTTGCAATTACACAGCCAATTAGCAGTTTATTTGTTAATATTTGGGTTATTATCCCTCTAATAGCGGGAATTTTTGTTGGTACTTATTTTCATAAAAGAATATCGGAAGAAACATTTAAAAAAATACTCTCTATCTTCTTTGTTATAGCTGGATTTTTACTTATTTTAAAGTAAATTTAAGTTCTATAACCATTCTTTCTAATTACCGATTTAATTTTTGGTGAATTCTCAAAAAAGTCGTTCACCTGCTTACTATTAGCAAAATTGCCTCCTGTAATTATTGCAATATAGTAAAGGCTGTAAAGGTTATCAAACGCATTTTGAAACGGAAGATCGCACTTTTGAGCT
>JBIKUA010000117.1:0-3277 GCA_044347825.1 Candidatus Deianiraeaceae bacterium
CAAAAATTCTTATAAGAGAATTACTAAAGTGCAAAAATAATAAAGCAAGAGTTTTTTATGTAAATCCGTAAATTTTTATTGACTATCAAAAATAGGCAAATTAATAATGTTTAGTGATTTAAAAAATGATTTTATGAGTTTGGGGAAAATTATTTATCTTTTTGGTGCTGGCAAAGCAGATGGGAACGGCAAAATGAAGGATATTTTAGGCGGAAAGGGGGCAAATTTGGCAGAAATGTCTAATCTTGGGCTTCCCGTTCCACCCGGATTCACTATTTCCACCTCTGAATGCCGTGAATTCTACAAAAACGATAAAAAGCTTTCCTCTCAATTAAAATCTCAAATTGAAACAGCGGTTAAGCATATTGAAAACAGCGTTGGCGGAGGAATAAAATTTGCAGGAAACGACTTCCCGTTGCTTTTATCCGTTAGGTCTGGGGCTCCTGTTTCTATGCCGGGAATGATGGATACAATTCTAAATTTAGGTCTTAATGATGAGACGGTGCAAGGGCTTGCAAAAAAATCAGGAAATGAGAGGTTTGCTCTAGATTCTTACAGAAGATTTATCCAAATGTACTCCGATGTTGTTTTGGGCGTTCCTCACCATCATTTTGAGAGCATTTTAGATGATAAAAAACTAGAACTTAAAGTTAAAACAGATGCCGAAATTAGTGTTGCTGGATTAAAGGAAATTATCCTAGAATATAAGGCAAAAGTTAAGGAAAAAACAGGAGCGGACTTCCCTTCCAACCCTCACGAACAACTTGTGGGAGCAATTTCCGCTGTTTTCCTTTCTTGGATGAATGAAAGAGCGGACTATTACCGCAAAATGTATGGATATAGTGCAGAAATGGGAACTGCCGTAACCGTGCAAGCGATGGTTTTTGGAAATTTAGGTGAAACCTCCGCAACAGGTGTGGCATTTACAAGAAATCCGTCCACGGGAGAGCAGAAAATTTATGGGGAATACCTAATAAACGCTCAAGGAGAGGATGTTGTAGCAGGAATTAGAACTCCTTACCCGATAGATATTGCAAGTAAAACGGAGGAAAATAAGAACTTTCCTAGCCTTGAGGAGGCAATGCCTGAGGTTTATAGGGAGTTTCTTTCCATTTGTGCCAAACTTGAGGGGCATTATAGGGATATGCAAGATATTGAATTTACAATTCAGGATAAAAAATTATGGTTTTTGCAAACTAGAAACGGCAAAAGAACTATGAAGGCTTCCGTGAAAATTGCTCACGATATGTGTCTTTCTGGTGCTATTTCCAAGGAGGACGCTCTTCTTAGAATTGACGCAAACGAGGTTGATAAACTTCTTCACAATGGAATTGACCCTAAAGCTCCTAAAACGCTTATAGATACTGGGCTTCCTGCTTCTCCGGGTGCGGCGAGTGGTATTATTTGCTTTTCTCCTAAAGCCGTTGTTTTAGCGGTGAAAGAAGGCAAAAAAGCTATACTTACTAGAATTGAAACAAGCCCTGAAGATATTGAAGGAATGAACCTTGCAGAAGGTATTTTAACAACAAGAGGAGGTATGACATCTCACGCTGCGGTTGTGGCTAGAGGAATGGGGAAAGTGTGCGTAACTTCTGCTAAATTGATGACTATTAACTACGAAAAAGGTGAAATTTCCCTTCCAAGTGGAGAAGTGCTAAAAGAGGGAGATGTTATCACGATTGATGGCTCTAATGGGGAGGTTTACAAGGGAGAAGTTAAGACAATTCAACCTGAACTTTCTGCGGAATTTAAGGAAATAATGAAGTGGGCGGACGGCGTTCGTAAGCTGAAAATTCGTGCAAATGCGGAAACAGTGGCGGACGCAAAAACAGCTCTTAGCTTTGGAGCGGAAGGTATTGGACTTTGCAGAACAGAACATATGTTTTTTGATAAAGAACGCATACTTTTTGTAAGGCAGATGATAGTTGCGGAAAGCTCTAATGATAGAGAAAAGGCACTTGAGAAAATCCTTCCATTTCAAGTAAAAGATTTTACAGAAATATTAGAAGTGATGGACGGGCTTCCTGTAAATATCAGGCTTTTGGACCCTCCTCTTCATGAATTTTTACCTCAAAAAGATGAAGAAATTACAGAACTTGCAAAATCCTTAGGTGTTGAAAAAAGAAAGTTAGAGGCTAGAATTGAGGCTTTACACGAGGCAAATCCTATGCTAGGTCACCGTGGTTGTAGGCTGGGAATTACCTACCCTGAAATTTACGATATGCAAGTAAGGGCAATTTTTACAGCAGGTAAAAAGCTGATTAATGCAGGTAAAAAGCCAATTATTGAAATTATGATACCTCTAATCATAACCAAAAAAGAGATGGAAATTTTAAATAATAGAATTGTGAAAATTGCTAAAGAATTTAGTGAAGTTGCTTATTCGGTGGGTACGATGATAGAAACTCCACGAGCATCACTAATGGGCGGAGAAATTGCAGAAATTGCAGACTACTTCAGTTTTGGAACAAACGATTTAACACAGATGACGCTTGGAATTTCTCGTGATGACAGTGCAAATTTTATCCCTTCTTATATTGAAAATGGAATTTTTGAGAAAGACCCTTTCGTAAGGCTGGATACAAAAGGAGTAGGCAGGTTAATTGACCTTGCAATTAAAGAAGGAAGAGCGGTTAAACCTCATCTTAAGGCTTCTATTTGCGGAGAACACGGAGGCGACCCAACATCTATTAAATTTGCATCTAAAGTAAATATGACATATGTTTCTTGCTCTCCGTTTAGGATACTGGGTGCGAGGCTTGCTTCCGCTATTGCGGAAATTGAAAATAAAAAGCTTGCTTAAATAAATTTTTGGTTGACAAATAAATTTAATTTTTATCTATTTATTTAAAAGTAAAAATAATTAAAATGCTTTATTATATAAAATTTTATACGAAATATATTTTTTTTAGTCTTACTCTTTTAATTCTTTGTGTTATATTTTATCAAATTTCAACCTTCCGCAATGAGGTTACATTTACAATTGGCGATTACAAAATTTTTACAAAACAAAATGTGTTAATTTTCCTTTTTATGGGGTTTTATTATATTGTTTTTAAAGTTTTTAAATTCCTAATTTTCATTAATTATTATATAATTTCAATTAAATACACCTTTCTTGATAAATTAGAAATTCTAAAATCTTACTTAAGTAGAAAGCAAAAATCAGAATATGCTTTAATTAATGAGATTCTTGATTTAAAACGAAAGCGTCTTTATCGCCAAGCACTCAAGCTAACTTCAGAAAACTTTACCCTTTCAGGCAAAATCTTATTTT
>JBIKUA010000118.1:0-3272 GCA_044347825.1 Candidatus Deianiraeaceae bacterium
TTCATTTTTTCTTCACTTTTCGCTTACATACAGGGCATTTATATTCTATAATCAGAAAATTTGCCTTAAAAAATTAAGGAGACCCAAAAAAAAGATGTCAGGAATTATGCAAACTTGATACTAATTTTCAAAAACCTCATACCTAAGCCACAAAACCCCCACACCTCAAAAACATAAGGTTGAAAAATACAACCAAATTATTTTTCTTTTTATCTAAAAAAATCCTTGCAAAATAAAAAATATTTGTAAAGATTAATACTAATTAGATTTTTAATGCAGTATGTCAATTTTGATAAACAAAAATACAAAGGTTATTTGCCAAGGCTTTACAGGGGCTCAAGGCACTTTTCACTCCGAGCAAGCAATTGCTTACGGAACAAAAATGGTAGGAGGGGTAACCCCCGGTAAAGGTGGCTCTACTCACTTAAACTTGCCTGTTTTTAACTCCGTGAGAGAAGCTAAAAAAGAAACAAAATGCGACGCTTCCGTGATTTATGTTCCACCTGCATTTGCGGCGGACTCCATAATGGAAGCAATTGAAGCGGAAGTTCCTCTAGTTGTGTGCATTACAGAAGGAATACCAGTTCTTGATATGATGAGGGTTAAATCTATGCTTGTAGGCTCTAAAACAAGGCTTGTGGGGCCTAACTGCCCAGGGGTTATTACTCCTGAAGAGTGTAAAATCGGTATTATGCCGGGGCACATTCACAGAAAAGGTAGTGTTGGGATAGTTTCTAAATCAGGAACTTTAACCTACGAGGCAGTGCACCAAACAACAACAATTGGAATGGGGCAATCTACCTGTGTTGGTATAGGTGGAGACCCTATCAATGGAACAAATTTTATTGATGTTCTTGATATGTTCTTACATGACCCTGCAACTGAGTCCATTATTATGATAGGTGAAATTGGGGGAGATGCAGAAATTGTAGCATCAGATTTCATCAAAAATCACAAAATTAAAAAACCAATTGTAGGCTTTATTGCTGGGGTTACTGCACCTGCGGGTAAAAGAATGGGGCATGCAGGAGCTATTGTTTCAGGTGCTGACGATAGTGCGGAAGCAAAAATGAAAGCAATGGAAAAAGCAGGAATTGTTGTAGCTCCGACACCTGCATCTATGGGTAAAACCTTAGCGGAAATATTAAAAAAATGAATTTAGAATTTTTATTTAAGGCTTTAGATTTCTTTTACTTAAAACCCTTTATTTATTTTATATTTAAATCCAAAAGCTAGATAGTTTGTTGTTAAACTCCCATTGAAACCTGTATTAAAACTTCTAAACTGCTGATTTGTATCAGAAATTTTAAAATTTTTATAACCGTAATGAAGTCCGATGCTAAATTTTGACCAAACATCATACAAAACACCCACCTTTATTGCAACTCCTCGCATAAAAAGATCTGTTTTTTTGCCTCCTACCCCATACTCAAAAGGATTAGGAGAAAACTTTGTGTTATCAATCACGCCTATTCCAACACCGTATCCAAGACCCAAAAAAGGAGTTAAATTATTGAATTGATGCTTGACAATGAAAAACGGACTTAAAGCATATAAAGTTGTATTAAATTTTGGAAAAATAAAATTCCTAGTAGTGCCATCGGATTCTTGCAATGTTATTTGACCTGTTTTTACCCTATACTTTGAATAAAAAAATTCAGACTCTATACTAAAATTGGATGTTATAAGAAAATCTCCATTTATAATAAAAATACTTTCATTTTCAGGATTATTTGCAAGCTTAGCCTTTACGCCTGCATTATGTGAAATTCCTCCATCTTGTGCTACAAACTCCCCAATTTTATTGCCAAAACTCTTGCCATAAAATGTGCCGACTTCAAAATTAGCATTTGTATAATTCACAAATAAGAGGATAAATAAAAATATCTTTTTCATACTAAAAAATAAAAGTTTCTTAGATTTGTGAATATGTAAAAAGATATAAATCAAGTATTTTCTACTTGTAGTTGAAAAAAACTAATTTTGCTTTATTTTAGAATACCTATTGAGGCATTCTTTTCTTTGAACCTCGTGTTCTATAATTGGAAATGAGGCTTTTTTTAGCCACTTTTTTATATACTTTCTTTGAGGGTCAAACTTTTCTTGTTGAAGTTTGGGGTTGAAAATTCTAAAATAAGGTGAGGCATCGTATCCACTACCAAAAACCCACTGCCATGAAAAAGGGTTCACCGCAGGGCAAGCATCAAAAAGGCAATCCCAAAACCACTCTTCGCCTTTTCTCCAATCAACTAACAAGTCCTTTATCAAAAAGGAGGCAGTAATCATTCTTGCCCTATTATGCATAAAACCTGTTTCCCAAAGCTCTTTCATGCCTGCATCCACAATTTCTTCACCCGTTTCTCCTCTTTGCCATTTAGTAAAAAAATCAGAGTTACTGTCCCATTCAAAATTACTGTACTCCGTCTTTAGCTCCGTGGTATGCAATTTTTGGTTACGATACAAAGTGTGAAAAGCAAATTCTCTCCAGCCAAGTTCAGAGGTAAAGCTTGAAGAAGTTGAAATGCCCTTAAAGAAAAGTACTCGTGGAGAAAGTACTCCAAAACGAATATAAGGTGAAAAATAACTTACGCCGTCTTCATCTAAGTTATTACGCTTTTCTCCATATAATTTAGCTTTTTGCAAAAAAAAGTTCTCTACTTTTAGTTGAATTGCGTTGTAATCAAAATCCCAAAAGTTTAACATTTTTTGCCACCAATTTTTATTAGGAAGTAATTGAAGTTCGCTTAATTTAAGACCTTCAACTTTAAAAAATTTTACATCTTTTGGCTGTGGTAAAGGTTTTTCTAAAATTGATATATGCGAAAGACACTCCTTCCAAAAAGGTGTGAATACTTTAATTAATCTTATCTCACTTGGTTCAAAAATAAGCTTTGCCTTGAAACTTTGAGACGGAAATATTTGTTCTATTTTTTTCTCGGTTTCAATCTGTTTTTCTGTGTAAGAGCGGTTAAAAAATATTTTTTCAAACTTAATTTCTTTGTATATTTCTCTTAAAACTTCAATTTCATCTCCATACTTTATGACCAAATTTTCATTCAATAATTGGTTGAAAGAGTTTAATATGTGATGCAGGAAAACTTTTGTTGCACCACCTATTTCTCTACCCAAATATTTTGGATTGTATATAAAAAGGGGTAGAATTTGATAACCTTGCAATATGGCGTTGTATAGTGCGGGGTTATCTTCTATCCTGAAATCATCGCAAAATAATACAACTGCTTTTTTCATGCAAAACCTCTTGCTTTCATTAT
>JBIKUA010000136.1:0-2841 GCA_044347825.1 Candidatus Deianiraeaceae bacterium
GACTATACAAATCAATCAGAAGAATACGAAGGGGAGGTTAAAGATATAGATGGATTGTTAAATCCAGATGAATATTTAGATTAATTCTTGTTATGTATTTTTATGTATAATCAAAATAATGTTTTTGCAAAGATAATAAGAGGTGAAATTACAACTAAAAAAATCTATGAAGATGATGATATAATTTCTTTTTATGATATCAATCCAAAAGCCAAAGTTCACGCCTTGGTTATACCAAAAAAACACTGTCTTACATTTGTAGATTTTATACTAAATTCTAGCAATCATGAAGTGGGAAGATTTTTTCAAAAAGTTCAATTTATTGCTACGGATATTTTAAAGTTAGAAAATTTTAAACTCTTAACTAACAATGGAGAAGGTGCGGGTCAAGAAATCCCACATTTTCATATTCATATACTAGGAAATTAAAATGGATATTAATAGGAAATTACCCTTCTTTTTTATCATTCTTTAAGTTCACAGATGAAATAGAGCTTGCAAATGAAGCACCACCAAATGTTTGATTGAACTTATTTACATTTGCAGAACCAGCATGCACCGCCTTTTGATCTTCCCTCCAAGCTTGGTGGATAAAAATATCAGTTTCTGTTAAAAATGTAGATTTTTTATGTGTAGAAGGGATTTTCATTGTTCTACCTTGAGAAAATTGAAATGTTACTTCTTGAGTTTGCGGATGTATGTTTTTAGCCATAAAGTATGTTAAATTTTTGCTGTTTTTAATTCCTCTTTTTTAATAGCCTTTCTAACTTTCTTTTTTAGTTTAAAAGCCTCTTCGGTAAGAGAGAGCAACCTTGTTGTTAAAAGATAGTTATCAAGAGAGCCATGTTTGTAGATAGTTCTGATACCTCTTGTTGAGATTTTTAATGCAAAATCCTGATTTAAAATATCACTACGAAATGATTTAATTGTGATATTAGGAGAGAATTTTCTCCTTGTTTTAATATTAGATTTTGACCTAGAGTTTCCAAAGGAAATTTTAGAGCCAAACACGAAGCATTTAGAAGCCATATAAGTAAAAATACAAAATTATTTGATATTAGATTAGATTTTTTTTAAATTTTCAAGCTTTTTTTTCAAAATATTAAAAACTTCTTCAGATTTTAAAGATGCATCAACTTCAAAGGCTTGCACTCCGTAAAATTCCTTTAATTTTTTCATATTTTCTTCAAAAACTTTCAATCTATTTTGAATTACATCTGGGGTATCATCAACTCTATCTAAAAAGGAGTCCTTAGAGTTGCAAGCGTCACAGATATTTTCCTGCTTTGGTTTTTTAGATATTTTATTATAAATTTCACCACATTTAGAGCATGTAAATCTATTTAAAATCCTATCAACAACAACATCAAAAGAGATTTTTAAAATACAAACTATAGGTTCTTGTAGCCCAAATTTAATCAACTCATTACTTAAGAACTGTGCTTGAGATATATTTCTTGGAAATCCATCAAAAATAATCCCATTAAACCGACCTTCGTTTTTGATTTTTTCTATTTTATTTGAAACAATTTCAAAAAGTATGTCATCACTAACAAGCTCACCTCTTGCCATTTTTTCATTTACTTGAGAGTAAAATTTTGAATTGGTGTCATTTTTAGCTTCCCTTAGCAAATCTCCTGTAGATAAGTGAAAGACATTAAAATTCTCACAAAGCATTTTAGATTGAGTGCCTTTTCCTGAACCAGGGGCTCCAAATAATATTATATTTCTAAATTCCATAAATTATTTTTTAACTTTATTTAAGAGTTTTGTGTATTTTGACGAAAGTAGGTAAGATTGTATTTGTGCGATGGTATCAGTAATCACATTTACAATAATTAAAATACTAGTACCACCAATTATTAAAGACTGACTATACGCTGATGCAAAAATTTCAGGAATAACGCACACTATACTTAAATAAGCCCCACCTATAAAACAAAGTTTTTTCATAGTGGATCTAAGAAAATTTACTGTACTTTCTCCAGGTCTTATACCGTGAATAAAGTAGTTTGATTTTCTAAAATTATTTGCTATCTCTTTTACATTAAATACAATCTCAGTATAAAAGAAAGTGAAAAATATTATTAATGCAATATAAAGTATAATAAAAAAAGGCTTTCCATGTGAAAATGAGAAAGCTAAAGTTTGTAACCATCCAGATTCTTCCGAACCTGCAAAAGAAAGAATGGTTGTAGGCAATAACAATAAAGAGCTAGCAAATATTGGAGGTATAACACCGGGAGGATTTATTTTTAATGGAAGTTCATTTAACATACCCTTACTTCCTTGCATTAAGTTCCTCCCGTGATGCTGGATTTTTATTATACGATAAGATTTTTCTGCAAATACAACAAATCCAATTGAAAATGCCACTAGAAGAACAAAAAATATTGCAACAAAAGGACTTAAAGCCCCACTTCTTGAAAGTTCAAAAACTGATATAAAAACTTTTGGAAGTTCAGTTACGATACCCGTAAAAATTATCAAAGATGCACCATTACCTATTCCTTTTGAAGTTATTTTTTCTCCAAGCCAAAGTAATAAAAATGTTCCTGTAGCTAGAGTTAATGCCACAACAAATCTCTGATAAAAGGAACCATACTTTTCAAGCCCTAAAAACATATTACTAGCACCTAATGTAGATGCAATTGCATAACCTTGTACAAACGCTATTATAAAGCAAAGATACCTTGTGTATTGATTTATTTTAACTTGACCGCTTTCACCTTCTTGCTTTAAACTCTTTAAGCTATCTATACTTGCAACTAAGAGTTGGACTATAATTGAAGATGTAATATAAGGTACTATTCCAAGTGCAAAAACGGACATTCTGGAAAG
>JBIKUA010000119.1:0-3229 GCA_044347825.1 Candidatus Deianiraeaceae bacterium
TTGTTTAATATCAGATTCTGACAAGATTTTATTATCAAGAATATGTTTTTTTAAAAATTCTATAGGGTCTTTTTGTTCTCTAGTTTGTTCTACTTCTTCCCTTGTTCTATACTTTGCAGGGTCAGACATTGAATGCCCTCTATATCTATATGTTTTCATTTCAAGAAGGATGGGTCCTTTACCACTTCTTGCGTGTTCGCAGGCTTCTTTTACTGCCTTTTCAACTGCAAAAACATCCATTCCATCAACTCTTCTTCCTTCTATATTAAAGCTTTCTCCTCTTCTGTAAAGTTCTTGCATTGAGGAGGCGCGAGCAACTGAAGTTCCCATTGCATATTCGTTGTTTTCTATAATATAAACTACAGGTAAATTCCAGACTTTTGCCATATTAAAGCTTTCATAAACTTGCCCTTGATGAGCTGCCCCATCTCCAAAAAATGCAAGTGCTACTTTTGGTTCTTTATTATATTTGTTTGCAAAAGCAAGACCTGTTCCAAGTGAAACTTGAGCTCCCACAATTCCATGCCCACCGTAAAAACCATTTTTGATGTCAAAAAGGTGCATAGAGCCTCCTTTACCGCGAGAAATTCCTGTTTCTTTTCCAAAAAGTTCTGCCATAACTGCTTTAGGGTCCGTTCCTGCTAGTATGATGTGAGCGTGATCACGGTATGCAGTTATAACTTGGTCACCCTTTTCAATAGCTTCGTAAGTTCCACAAGCAACTGCTTCTTGACCTATGTAAAGATGGCAAAAACCTCCTATGTATCCTTTACGATAGTAATCCCCTGCAACTTCTTCAAATCTTCTAATTAAGATCATCTTGTAAAGTAAGTTTTGCATTTTACTTTTTTTATTTTCTCTTGACATTGTAGCCATAATAAATTCTATTTACAATAAAAGCTAATTTTTGAGAATAGTCAAGTAAAAAGTATGGTTTATTTTAGGAAATTTTTTCTTTGGCTTACCCCTTTGTTTTTTATCAATTATTCACTTGCTAGCAAAACTATAACAGAAAGGTTAGCACTAAATGCGGAAAGTTTTATAGGCTTACCTTACGATGCCCTCCCTATTGGAAAGTATGTTGCGGAAGGTGTAATTATTGATGATAGTTCATTTGATTGTATGTCTCACACTTTTCGCTCTCTTGAGCTTGCATTAAGTAAAAATGAGGAAGAAGCTTTGGAAAATGCACTTTGGATTAGATTTTTAACAAAAGGTGAAAGAGAGGGTAATAAAGTAAAAACTTACGAAGGAAGATTTGAATATGGGGAAGATATGGCACTTTCTGGTAAATTTGGGAGGCTAGTAAATTACGAACTTGGGCAAATAAAATTGACATATAGCGAAAGATACAAAGCAGGAATACCTTTTATACCTATAGGTAAATTAGATTTCAATAAACTGCAAACGGGTGATATAATTTATTTTACAAAAAGAGCGGAAAGGAGGAAGGTGGGTGAAATTGTAGGTCATTTAGGAATACTAAAAATTGAAGGGAAAAAATTGTATCTTATTCATGCATCTGGGGTTAAAAATAAAGGAGGAGAAGTGAAAAAAGTTTTGCTTGAAAATTATTTAAAAGAAAGGCAGGATATTTTTGAGGGCATTTTAATTACTCGTTTATGAAAATTGGCAAAATTACTTTATATGTTTTAATTTTTGGAGGGTTTTTGATTTTTGCAAAATTGATTTTTCAAACTTACCATAATTTTTTTAACGATAAAGGAGAAAATGAGACAATAATTTTAAATAAAATTAATAAATTTGAATTGCAGGAGGAATGTGAATTTCAGACTTTTTTGCCTGTAGAATTTACAGGAGGAGAGGTTATTGTAATTAAGGCAAATTTAAAATGTGAACCAGAGGTAATTGCAATTGTGGGAAACAGTTTTAGTAATAGAAAAGCTAGGAAGAAGTTTGTAAAGTTGGCATCACGGCATAGCACTTCCGAGGAAGTGAAACGAGAAGGTAATAGTGCTAAATTTAACATTCAAACAACTTCTGTTGTAATTGAAAGAGAAAAAGAAATCAAAATAACTATAGAAAACTTAAACAAAAAATATGTATAACTTAATTTATAAAATTTTTTTGCAATTTTTGCAACCAGAAACAGCTCATAGAATTGGGATTTTAATCTTAAAGTATTTGCCATTTTTATTTAAGCAAAAAATAAAAAATTTGGAAATAGATTTTTGTGGTAAAAAGATAAAAAATCGCTTAGGAATTTCCGCAGGGTTTGATAAAAACGGAGAGGCGATAAAAAGTTTATTTAACATAGGTTTTGGATTTGTTGAAATAGGAACCGTAACCCCTTTACCTCAAGCGGGAAACCCTAAGCCGAGAATTTTTAGAATAGGAAACAAAGAAGGAATTGTAAATAGAATGGGCTTTCCAAACTTTGGAAGTGAAGTGATTTTGCAAAATTTACAGCAGTTTAATAAAATGAAAAAAGCTCATCAAATTGTTGGAGTAAATATTGGAAGAAACAAGGAAGGAACGGAGGATGACTATCTTGTTTTGATAGAGAAATTTATACAAGATGCAGATTATATTGCAATTAATATTTCTTCTCCAAATACCGCAGGTTTGAGAGGTCTATTGGAGAAAGAGCCTTTGGCAAAATTTTTATCTAAAATCGCTCAAAAAAGAGATGAAATTTCTATAAAAAAACCTTTTTTTCTTAAAATATCTCCAGATATTAATTTACAGGATTTGGAATTTATTTATGATTTAATTTTGCAAAATAAAATAGAAGGGATAATTATTGCAAATACAACCGTTTCCCGTCCTGCTGTGAGCCTTAAGAATATTGGTGAAGTAGGAGGTTTAAGTGGTGCATTTTTAAAAGATAAGTCATTAGAAATGCTAAAAGCTTGGAGCAAGCTTAATAAATCGGGAATTATTACCATTTCTGTTGGTGGAATTGAAAGCAAAGAAGATGCAAATCAAAGGCTAAAAAATGGAGCAGATTTTGTTCAAATTTACACATCTTTTGCATTTAATGGCGGAAAGGTTGTAAAAGATATTGTTGATTAATTTTTAATATCTAACTTCTGTTTTGCAAATTGATTTACTTTTTCTGTATCATTTAAAATCCATCCGCTTGTTAAAAGCCTCGTTATCTGCTGTTTATTATATAAAAATGATAATATAATTTGAAATAAACCAAATGTAAAAAATGTGATTACAAAATGAAGCACCCCAATTCCTATTTCTCCTCTAAAAATGG
>JBIKUA010000120.1:0-3228 GCA_044347825.1 Candidatus Deianiraeaceae bacterium
CAAGATATAATAAACGGCAAATACACTCCTCAGGTGAATATTAATGCAAATACTCTTAATTATAAATCGGAGTTGCTTAATTCTAATGATTATAAAACATTATTAAATGATGTAAAAAACGCTCTTTCAAGCCAAAATAATGATGTTGCTATTAGGACTTTACTTTCTATAAAAGGTTTTACAAAGCTTCCTGATAGTAGAGCGACGGATTTTCAAGAAAGGTTTAACACTCTTTACAATGAATGTAAAAATTGTAATGCTAAAATTGAAGAGTATGCGTATTTATTAGTTGCAGAATTAATTCCTGTAAGAGAAAAATCTGCGATTAAAAACATTAAATCTCTTGATAGTATAGCGGGATGTAGTGGGGTATTTAAGTATTTATCTTCTAATGCAGATAAGGAGTTTGTTGAACTTTCTGTTATCAATCAAGGGGTAATTGCTCGAAACGCTAGGAGATTATTGTTGAATTTTGAATCTTCGGCTAAAAAACAGCGTTATAGAATAGTTGAAAGAATATGGAGTAGAACCAAAGCTACTTCAATACCTGTAAATGTGACAGAATGTGAGCAGATTATAGATGATGTTTGGTCCAATTATGATTCTTCTTACTTAGATAATGCTTTGGGCAATGCTTTGCAATCTTTTACTGACTCTTTAGGTGATTTACTTTCCGACTTGGAATCTGGAGCTGGAACTAAAATTACTGAATCTCCTTCTCAAAAATGTAAATGTTATATAGAAAAAATCTTTACAAAGCTTCATAATCAAGTTGTTGATGGTTATAGTGCATGTTATAATCTTGGTTCCAATTCTGCATCTCGCAACAATTCTGAAAAATATATGACATTCATTTCCGCAATGACGGATAAATACATCGCATCTAAAGAAGCTACGATGCAAGTAATGGAAGATTCAGGAAATGCAATGAAAGTGAACTCAATATGTTCTATTTCATTTAAAGCTATAAGGCAAATAGCGGGAGATACAAACGAAGCAAGAAAGTTCACATCGTCGGACTTAAACAATGTAACTATGAAGCAAATTTGCGTGCAACAATTGAGGGATATTTACAGCACGGTTAGCACGCTAAAAGAAAGTTATTTTTCAATTGAAGAGAAAGACACTTACACTAACATATCAAATTGTGATAATTTGCCTGATTAAAATTTTAAAAAATTCTCTTGCAAAATAAATAATTGTCTTTAAATTACCTAATAAACTAGTTAAAATATAAATATGAGTGATTTAATTGGAGAATTTAAAAGAACTTTAACACCTTTTTTAAATTTAAATGTCATTTTTCAGTTCAAAAAATCTTATAAGATAAAATTGTGGTATTTTTTGATTTTTTTCATATTTCTGTTTATTTTTGGCTTTATATCGGGGTTTTTATCAAGTGGTTACAAACTTACTGGAGAGCTTCTCTCCGCCCCTGTTTTTGCTAGTGTTTTTGGGGCTTTTATTCTTGCTATTGGGTATAATAAGGGTCAAGGAAAGCTTGAAATGCTTAAAGTTAGTGAAAAAAAGATTGAAGCAATAGCAAAATTTACAACGGCAAAGGAGGAGGAAATGAGGGATGTTATTACTGAAATTATAAGGTATTTTAGCCTTAATTCGGTTGTTTCGCTGCATAATTTTTTAATGATGAAAAATTCTGGAAATATGGACGAAAGCTCTATGAAAGCACTGCTTTTTAATATGAATGCCGAGGTTTTTACTATGCCTTCGCAAGGCAAATTGCTTAAATATAGAATTCACGATAAGCCGATTATTTCCCAAATTTATTGGCTTCTTTCCGCTAAAAAAGAAGAGGTTTTGAGATATGCGGTTTTGCATACTCCAATTTTTACCTCCCAGACGGACACAATTCCCGGAATTTTCTGTAAATTGCAGGATATATCTTCCGCTCGTAAGATATTTTCGATAAAAAAACGGGATAGCAAAAAACCGCTTGCGATTTATACATCTAAGCCTTCTGAGTTTGTTTCTTTAAACCCTGTTTTGAATATGTTTTTAGAGGGTATGAAGGATATTCCTTTTACTTTGGTTGCCCCGCCCTCCCCTAAAGTGCCAAAATTTTGCCTAAAAAACGGATTTGCTGGGGTGAGAATTCTTTCTCCAAACTCCAAAATGCTTCAATTTTTATCGCAAAATAACCTCACATTGCTTGGCACAAGTGCTAATTTTTCTGGTGAAGATTCCCCCAATTCTATAAGCGAAGTTTCGCCGGAAATAACAAGCGTTGCACCTGTTTTAAACTTGGAGGAAAAGGGCTATATTTTGGCTTCTTCCGTTATAAAATTTGATGGAAATAAAATCATATTTTTAAGGCAGGGGGCGTATATTCGCGAGATTTTAACTTGGATTCATCAAAACGGAGGAACGCAGGTGCAGTCGTTTGAAGATGGGGAGGAAAAAATTTCATACATTATCAATTTAAATAAAAATGAGGAATGATTTAAAATTAAGGGTTCGCATTCAGGACCAACAAATGACATTATGGGAAATTGTAAAAAAAGCTGATACTTACTTGATGTTTCGCGCCTCTATTACATCTGGCAAGAAAAATCCTGACGGCACTTGGGATAATGTAAGCCAAAATTTCACCTGCTTTGCAAATGGTGATGCTATAAAAAAAATTAGCGATGGCTTCGTGCAGAAGGCTAAAATAAAAGTGACGGGGAGCCTTACATTTTTGCCAGAAAAACGCTCTGCGATGGGGAAAAATGGGGAATATCAGGAGAGTATTTTTTCTAACGCAACCATTAATGTGGAGGCGGTTGAGTTTGTAGAGGTAGAAAATTTTGCTGGCAATTTTGAAAAAAATGATACATCATATTCTTCAATTGATGACGATATACCATTTTAATTATGATAAAACGCATAACACTAGGCAAACACTCGTTTTTTCCTATCTTACCTGCACCGCTCTCGGGCGTGACGGACTTACCTTTTAGAAGCTTAATAAGCAGTTTTGGGGCGGAGTATAGCGTTTCTGAGATGATAGCGAGCCGTGCGATGATTATTGAAACAAAAGAAAGCCTCAAAAAAGCGATGCACAAAAAAACGGCGGGGGTTGTTTGCAGTGTGCAACTTGCGGGGTGCGAGCCTGATGTGATGGCAGAAGCGGGCAGGTTAAATGAGGACTTGGGGGCAGATGTGATAGACATCAACTACGGTTGCCCTGTGAAAAAAGTGGTGAACGGCAACGCGGGCTCGGCTCTT
>JBIKUA010000121.1:0-3164 GCA_044347825.1 Candidatus Deianiraeaceae bacterium
CTTGGATATTTAAATTTAAAAAAGAAGGAGTAGTCTTTATCAAAATTACTATCTGGTTCTTTTGCATACATTTCAAAAAAGTAAATTCGTTTGTTTGTCATTACCGTAATTTGAGTATCTGCATCACTCTCTTCGGGTTTTATAAAAAGACGATTTCCCGAAGAAAGAAGTTGCCACGCTGTTTTTTTTGGGTTCACAATTGTTGTAACGCTTTCGTTATTATCAAACTCAATAAAGCTTGGGTTATCGTAGACTGTAACAATTTTATATGTTGTGTTAGGAGTGAAAGCAAATGTTTTAAAACGAGGGTCATGACCTAATTGCCTTGGCTCCACAACAACTCTTTTAAAAGTTGGCTCGCTCTTTTTATTTGGAGAATAAATGCCTTGATTAGCAAAGCAAACGCTAAAAAACCCAACACTAAAGGTTAAAAAACAAAAAATAATCCGCATTTACTACTTTGATTAATCATCTTAATTAAAAAACATTTTCGCTAGAAAGCAAGAGATTTTTTAATATGTTTTAAAATTGTGTTGACTTTCTATTTTTTCTATTCATATTAGAGTTATCTAATATGAATATTATGTTTAGTTTGAGTGCAGAAAAGGTAAAAGAAATGCTTGAAAATAATGAAGTTTTACTAATTGATGTAAGGGAGGAGGTGGAATATAGAGAGGAGCATATTGAGGGTGCTTTTTTGTTGCCACTTTCATCTTTTACAAAAGAGAAGCTTCCTAAACTTGAAGGCAAAAAGCTTGTAATTTATTGCAAAGGAGGTGTTAGAGGAGGTAAAGCTTGCGATATGGTGCAAAAAATGGGTATAGAAACCGAATTTTTTAATTTAGAGGGGGGAATAACTGCTTGGAAGCAAAAATATGATGTAATTAAAGGCAAAAAACTCATTCTTCCACTTGAAAGGCAAATGCAACTTGTTGTGGGCGTTGGAGTTTTAGGTTTTACTTTACTAGGAGCTTTTATAAATCCTAAATTTCTTATTTTGCCTGCTTTTTTTGGTGCAGGGCTAATTTTTGCAGGGATAACGGGTTTTTGCGGAATGATGAGAATTCTAGCTTTAATGCCTTGGAATAGATAATTTAAATATGTTTTTAAATGAGCAGGAGAATTTTGTAGAGCAAGTTTCTAAAACTTTAAAACTTATTGCAAATCCAGTTCGTCTTCAAGTTTTATGCGATTTAATGGAAGGTAGAAAGAATGTAACGGAATTACTTTCAGGTGTTAAAATATCTCAATCTGCACTCTCACAACATTTGCAAGCATTAAAAAAAGAGGGTATAATTCTTGATGAAAAAGAAAACAAATTCATTTATTATAAGTTGCAAAACCCTCAAGTTTTAGCTATCTTAAAATCGTTAAAAAAAATATGCAAATAAACTTGACTTGTAAAGTTTCATATTAGATAATTCTAATATAACCAAATAGTTTTTGTATGATACAAGAGATTTCCGTAGAAGAATTTAAGCAAAATTCTCACAAATACTGCATAATTGATGTAAGAGAGGAATTTGAAATAGTGCAAGATGGTAAAATTCCTAATTCAATATTAATACCTCTAGGAGATGTTGTCCTAGATAAGATTTTGGATGTAAATCCTGATAAAAAACCAGTTTTAATATATTGCAGAAGTGGGCGAAGAAGTATGATGGCGTGCGAACTACTTGCAAATGAAACAAAAGAAATTTTGTTTTGCAACTTAAAAGGGGGTATTCTTTCTTGCAAGAAATGAAAATTGAAATATTTTACGATGCAGTAAGAACAAAAACTGCAAGTTTTATTTTAATAGATGAAGCTTCTAATAAATGTGCCGTAATTGATTCTGTTTTAGATTACGACCAAAATGCTGGCAAAACTTTTACTGAAAGTGCGGATAAAATAATAGATTTTATCAAAAAGCAAAATTTAGAACTTGAATGGATACTAGAAACTCACATTCATGCAGACCATTTAACTGCCTCTCATTACATTAAATCTAAGCTTGGAGGTAAAACTGCGATGGGAGAAAATATTAAAAAAGTTCTTGAATATTGGGTGCCGATTTTTGAAGAAGATATTCCAATTGACGGCTCTCAATTTGATTATTTATTCAAAGATGGTGAGGAGTTTAAAATAGGCAACCTCAAGGCAAAGGTTATCTTCACTGCAGGACATACACCAGCTTGCGCCTCTTATTATATTGAAGGATGTATATTTTCAGGAGATACGATATTTTCTTACAATGTGGGAACGGCAAGGACGGACTTCCCCGGTGGTAGTTCGGTAGAGCTTTACAATTCTATACAAAAACTTTACAAATTACTAGATGAAACAAAGCTTTATGTGGGGCATGACTACCCTCAAGATACTTCAAAACCTGTTATTGAAACAACAATTGGGGAGCAGAAAAGGAGGAATATTTTACTAAATGAAAAAACAACTCTTGAAGAATTTGTGGAAAAGCGAGAAGCAAGGCAAAAATCTCTTCCCGTTCCAACTCTACTTTTTCCTGCATTGTTTGTAAATTTAATGGCGGGGAGGGTGCCAAAATTTATTAAAATTCCTGTTAATATGATTTAAAACCTAAGAAGTTCATTTATTGAAGTTTTCTCTCTTGTTTTTGCATCAACTTTTTTAACAATTATTGCCGCGTAAAGATTTACTCCATTTGAAGAAGGAACGCTACCAGCAACAACAACTGACCCAGCAGGAACCCTGCCGTAAAATATCTCACCTGTTTCTCTATCAATAATTTTGGTGCTGGCACCGATGTAAACACCCATTGAAATCACGCTTCCTTCCTCAACAATAACACCTTCAGCTATTTCACTTCTAGCACCAATAAATACATTATCTTCAATAATAACGGGCATAGCAGATGCAGGCTCTAAAACTCCTCCAATTCCAACGCCTCCAGATATATGGCAATTTTTGCCAATTTGAGCACAACTGCCAATGCTAGCCCAAGTGTCAATCATCGTTTTTTCACCTATATAAGCCCCAATATTCACAAAAGATGGCATAAGAACGGCGTTTTTTCCTATAAAAGCCCCAATTCTTACAATAGCCCCCGGCACAACCCTAAAACCTGCGGTTTTAAAGTCTTTTTCAGAAAAGTAGGCAAATTTTAAAGGCACTTTATCGTAATATTTTAAACCATATGAGTTTTCAAG
>JBIKUA010000122.1:0-3099 GCA_044347825.1 Candidatus Deianiraeaceae bacterium
CGCCAACTTTTCCACAAAATTGTGTGCGTTAGCTTTGTATCAGGAACTATACACACTTTTAAGGGAGGAAAGGAGAAATATGTGGTTAAAAATGTGAAGAGTGAGGGGAGAAACGGCGAAAGTGAGGAGGAAATTCTGCGTGCTGTGTTTTCTCACTTAAATAGGCATTCTTCAAGGCTTATAAGCTTTAATGGAAGGGGTTTTGATATGCCAGTTTTGCAGTATCGTGCAATGAAATATGGCATTGATGCAAAATGGATTTATAGTGATGGATACTACAATTACAACCATAGATATTCTATTGAAAAGCACTGCGATTTACTTGAGATGTTCTCTAACTTTGGGGCTTCTGCGAGGGTGAAAATGGCGGAAGTTTGTGCTTTATTTAAGGTGCCTTGCAAGAGTAATGGCATTGATGGCTCTAGTGTTTTGGGGCTGTTTAAGGAAGGAAAGCTCTCTCAAATTGCGGATTATTGTGAAAACGATGTAATTGCAACTTACATTTTATACTTGAGATTTATGCAACATTCTGGCAAGCTTTCTGCAGAAGGATACAACATTTGCCTAGATAACTTGTGTGCGATGTTAAAAGCAGACGATGCAAACCCTTCTCACGCTTTATTTGTGGAGCAGTTGATGCAGATGAATGGGGGCAACCCTCATATTGCACTTCCTCAAGGGGCTGTGAAGCAGGAAGACGGGGAGGAGGAACTTGATGAAGGTTCTCAAGATGAGGCTTCTCACGATGAAAGCTCTCACGATGAAAGCTCTCACGATGAAAGCTCTCACGATGAAAATTCGCAGAATGAAGCTTCTCAAGATGAAGGTCAAGATGAGGAAAATCAGGGAAGATGAACTAATTATTTTGTGAAGAGATTTTAATTGAGAATTTTGTTTGCTTCTCTTTTTTCCTCAAGTAAGTTAATTACATAAACTGCGGTTTCTTCAATTGATTTTTCTGTGACATTAATTACGGGAATTTCAAGTTTTGCAAAAAACCTCTTCGCCTCGCTTACTTCTTCTTTTATACGCATTATGTCTGTATAGTCCGTTTCTTCCTTTACTTCTAAGGTTTTTACTCTAGTTTGACGGATGGCTTTTAGCCTTTCTGGGTCTATCGTAAAGCCAACGATTAGGGGGTTTTTGAGGGTGCTTATGTAGTTTGGAATAAGCTCTGCCTTTACAAATGGAATGTTTCCAACTTTGTAGCCTTTGTAAGCAAGATATATGCTAGTGGGGGATTTGGAGGAGCGGGAAACGCCGAGAATTATGATGTCTGCGTCTTCTAGATTATCCGCTAAGTTGCCGTCGTCGTGTGCGAGGGTGTAGTTTATTGCTTCCATTCTTTTGTAGTATTCTTCGCTAATTTCGTGCTGTTTGCCCACATTTTTCACGCTTTTCAATCCCCAAAAACCTTCAAGCTCCTTCACAATGGGAGAGATGGCGGAAATGCAGGAAACTCCGTCCTTTTTGCACTCTACCTGCAAGATATTTTCTAAATCTTCACTTAACACGCTATAAAGCACAACCCCTTTGTTCTGCTCTATTTTTTGAGCCACGCTCCTCATTCCCGATTCGTTTTTGATGAGGAAGTGATGAAACTCGGAAATTTCTACATCAGGAAATTGAGAAAGCACTGATTTTGCAAGAAGAGTTACTGTCTCGCCTGTTGAATCTGAAATTAAATGTAAATTTAGTTGTTTTTTCATAAAAAATTTAGTATCCTTTACTAGAAAGTATTTTACATTTATGCAAATTGCAAGTCAAAATATAGCAAAAACTGCTGAAGTAAAACAGCAGGTAAGGAAGGAATTTTTACAAAAACGGCTAACCCTTACCCCTCATTTTGTTGAGGCAAAGTCCCGTTTTATCTGCACTAATATATTTACGAACTTCTTTTTGATAGATAAAATCATCTCTCTTTATATGCCAATTAGAAATGAGGTGAACTTGCATTATTTGCTTGATTATGGGGTGAATGATATTGTAATGCCTAAGGTTTCTGATGGAAAAATGGATTTTAGGGAGTGGAAAAAGGGGGATGTTATGGAGAGTGGAAATTTTGGAATGGTGGAGCCTTGTGCTTCAAGTGAAATTATCGTGCCTGATGTTGTAATTGCCCCAATTGTTGCCTTTAACGAGGAGGGATACAGGGTTGGATACGGAGGCGGATTTTACGATAGATATCTGGCAAATTTTGATGGACTGATGCTTGGAGTTGCCTTTGAAATGCAAAAAACTTCTGCACAATTTCAACAAATGCTTGACATTAAGCTAGATTATATAATAACAGAAAGTAATATATATTCCAACTGATATGAATTTTTTATTTTTTGCGGTAGCGCACTTTCTTGCGGTTCTCTCTCCAGGGCAGACATTTCTAGGCATGGCAAACCTTGCAATTAAAGTGGGGTTTTGGCGGGCAATTCCTTTTGCTTTTGGGGTTTTGATTGGAAATTTGGTTTTTTCTTTTATTGCGGTTTTTGGGCTTTCGGAGGTGATTTTTAAGAATGAGGTGCTAAGTATGCTCTTTTATATGATGAGCGGGGCGTATTTGTGCTATTTTTCTTTTAAATTGTTTCTTGAAGAGCCTGCAAAGGAAGGTATGGAAATAAGCCCTCGCAAAGCCTTTTTTACGGGCTTACTTGTTGAGCTTTCCAACCCTAAGTCCGTTTTTTTTACTGCTAGTTTGGTGGCGATGGTAATAACCCCTGAAAGCACTCTTTTTTTAAAGTTTTTTGTGATTTTTTGGCTCACTTTTGTTAGCCTGATTTATGAGGTTGCAATAATTTGGCTCTTCTCTCTTTTTCGTAAAAAATTGCTTAGATACCTTAAATATTTCAACCGATGTTTTGCGGTGATATTGCTAATTTTTGGCGTGAGATTGATGCTTTGGGGGGTTGAGGTTGCCTTTAGTTAATTTTGAGATGATGGGTTTTTTGAAATATTGTGGAGCAGGCAAATATTTTTGATAATTGTCAAGAATTTTCTCACAAATAATTCACGATTATATACAATTTGACTTGACATTCACTTAAACATCAATTATAATATAGTATAAGTAATAAAAACTATATGAATTTAATTGAAGTATTCCAA
>JBIKUA010000123.1:0-3098 GCA_044347825.1 Candidatus Deianiraeaceae bacterium
CGATGATTGCAAGTATGAATAAAGGCGGAGTTGCCGTTGATATAGCAATAGACCAAGGAGGTTGTTTTGAAACTTCCCGCCCTACAAGCCACTCCAACCCTGTTTATGTGGAAGAAGGCGTAACGCACTATTGCGTAACAAATATGCCAGGGAATTTAGCGAGAACCTCAAGTTTTGCTCTTGAAAATGCAACCTTGCCATTTACTTTAGAGTTGGCAAACAAGGGTTTTGTTAAGGCATTGAAGGAAAACCCGCACCTTTTAATGGGCTTAAATGTTGCAAAAGGCAAGGTAACTTACAAAGCAGTAGCGGAAAACTTAGGATACACCTTCACAAATCCACTTGAAGTTTTATAAACTTAAAATAGTGGCTTCTTTTTATAGTCCGCAAAAGTTTGAAGTAGCTCATCTTTGCTTGAAACGATAGGGTTTTTCACCTCCCAATCAATGCCAAGTTCTGCATCGTTGTAAATCACTCCGCCGTCCCCTATCTTACTATACTCCCCCTCAACTACATAAATTAAGTTAGCTCCTTCGGGTGAAAGGACGGAAAACCCATGCCCAAAACCTTCTGGAATGTAGAGAAGGGTGTCTGGGCTTTCTATTTTTATTTTAAAATGCTTGCCAAATGTAGGGGATTTTACCCTCAAGTCAACGGCAACATCAATTATCACACCGCTTGCAACCCCCACAAGTTTCTTTTGAGCAGGATTAGTTTGAAAGTGCAAGCCCCTCACAACATTCTGCAGGCTAAAAGAGTGGTTCACCTGAATGCACTTCATATCAACGCCGTTTGATTTGAGCGTTTGTTCGTTAAATCTTTCAACAAAAAAACCTCTATCATCCTTATATAAATTGAGTTTAATCACTTTTAAGCCCTCAATTCCTGTTTCAATAATCTTCATTTGTAGTTTATTAGTTGATTATTAATATAATTGAATATATTTTTATAAATGTCAAACTTTTTAATATTTTTTCACAACAAAAATTTTACTATAAAATCATTCATAAAGCTCTTAAATACTCATAATATTCTCCTTTTTTGGATTGAATTTGAGTTTTTAAAAATCCTTTATCAATAAGACCCAAATTTAAAGCAACTTCTTCGGGGCTACCTACCATCTGCCCTTGTTTTATCTCCATAATCCTAACAAACTCAGAAGCTTCATACAAACTCTCTACCGTTCCCGTATCAAGCCAAACAGAACCTCGTGAAAGGCTTGCAGAATAGAGCTTTCCACGCTTTAAATACTCCGCATTAACATCGGTAATTTCCAGCTCCCCTCTAGCAGAACGACCTATATTTTTTGCAAAATCAATTGCCATTCTATCATAAAAATAAAGCCCCGTTATTGCAAGGTTGGACTTAGGTTTTTTAGGCTTCTCTTCCACGGAAATAACCTGATAATTTGCGTCTATTTCCGCAACGCCAAATCTTTCAGGATCTTTAACACTGCAAAGCACAACTCCTGCACCATCTTGAAGCGAAATCAAATCTCCCAAAGTTTCTTTAATTTTAGGTATGTGAAAGATATTATCCCCAAGATGCACCACAAACCTCTCCCCTGATTTTACAAAGTCATCCGCAAGAAGCAAAACCTCCGCAATTCCCCCTGCTTCGGCTTGAATTTTGTAGTAAATTTTAATGCCAAAGTGGGAGCCATCTCCCAGTAAATCTTGAAATAAAGGCATTTCTTTTGCGTGAGTTGTAATTAAAACCTCTCTAACACCAAGTGCAATTAAATTTGCAAGAGGGTAAAATATCATTGGTTTGTTGTAAATTGGAAGCAAGTGTTTGTTTAAAACATTTGTAAGAGGTGCCAGCCTAGTGCCTTTTCCTCCAGCTAAAATCACGCCTTTCATTTCTTTTTCAATTCGTTTAAAATATCGTCCTTTGAAATACCTAATTTGTTTTTTTCTAAAAAGTCAAGAAGATATTTTTCTTTTATAAAATCTTTTTGTATGATGTCTTTTTTTATGAATGGGTATCTAAAATATTTAATAAGCATCAGATTTTGTTTATGCTTGTTTTGCATTAAAATAAACTCTTTTAAATCAGTCTCATTTTCTTTTTTCAACAGACCTTTGGCAAAAGGTTTTAGCCTTGTTTCATGTGTTTCTTCTATTAATTCGCTAAAGATATTTTTAATACCATTCGCCTCAATTAAATTCATCAATTTTTGAGAATTTATATAACTTTCGCATTTAAAATTGCTTTCCGTAATTATTTTGTGGAGCTTAAACTCGCCCAAGTAGACATTTTTTTTTCTGAATGATGTTGGTTTGAAATCTTGCCAAAAATTTAAAAAGGCTTTAGAGTTGAGAACAGATTTTTTAAACAAAACAAACCAACTTGCAATATGGTAAGAATCTTTTTTGTTATAATCTCTAATTGGAATATAGTCTGTTATTCCGCAAAAATCGCACTCTTTAGCCTGCATTTCATCAAAAACCTCTTTTAAGGGGAATAGGGGGCCAATTACACTATCATTTGCAATTAATATATTTTCTACCGCTTTATAATGCTCTAAAATAGAAATTTTATAACAAGCAAAATCCTGCCCGAAGTTCTCTTTTTCCGTTATTTTATAGCAGAGAGTTTTAAGTCTGTTTAAGTCGCTTTCACTCAAAGGGGCGGTGGAGAGAAGGTGAATGCTAAAGCCGTTTTCTTTTATTTCTTCTAGATACTTCCAAGTTGAGTTCAAAATTCCCTTTGGTGCAAAAGAGCAAAATACACAAAGGTTTGCAGAAAGCTCGTTTAAGCCTTTTGTATGCGTCATTTTTTCCTCTGTGAAAAACCTTTTTGCATACCAAATTACATCCTTAAAAAAGCTTTTTATCTTTACTTTTGCGGTTTTAATTTCATTTACTATTCCCATAAATATTATTCAAACATTTTGCAAGGGGTATGTTAAAGGGAATAATTAAATTTGCAAGCTTTTTTTTGCTAAGCCTTGAGTTAAGAGGTCTCCTCGCTTTTGTTTTGTAGGCACTGCTAGGGATAGGATTTACTTTTGCAAGTTTTTGAGATGGATTTTTTTCCGCCAAAAACTCCCTTATTTTGCAGGTAAAATCAAACCACGAAATAAAGCCCCCGTT
>JBIKUA010000124.1:0-3097 GCA_044347825.1 Candidatus Deianiraeaceae bacterium
GCCCGTTTACATGCTCTCCGTTGTGTGCGATGATATTTTTATGAATATCACTCATATTTTAAGGGGGGACGACCACCTAACGAACACTCCAAAACAAATTTTAATTTATAGGGGGCTTGGGGCAAAAATGCCGTTATTTGGGCATATACCTTTAATTCACGGAATGGATGGTAAGAAGCTCTCTAAACGACACGGGGCATTAGCCGTGGAGGAATATCGTGCAATGGGGTATCTTCCTGAAGCATTGAGGAGTTATCTTGTGCGTCTTGGTTGGGGAAGTGAAAATGATGCAATTTTAAATGATGATGAAATGGTGCGGGAGTTTGGAATTGATGGAATTAGCAAATCCCCCTCTCGTTTTGATTTTGAGAAGCTAAAAAATGTAAATCATCACTTTATTAATGCTTTAGATGAGGGTTATATAACTTCTAGAATTGAGGAGGCGGGAGAGGCTTTTAAAGCAAAAGATAGGCTTGCGAGAGCTGTTTTTAAAATTCGCTACAGGTATAGCAGTATTGCTGATATGAGAGAGGATTTTAGGGTTTTTGAAGATGATTTTGCTATAAAAGAAGAGGTGCAAGATTTAATTTTGCAAAATAAAGAAATTTTGAAAAGCGTGGTTGATTTTGTTAAGCAAAATGGTGAGAAGGACTTAGAAGCAAATTTTAAGGCATTTTGTAAGGAAAAAGGAATTGCACTTGGCAAAATTCTTCCTGTAATGAGGGGGTGTTTGATTGGTAGGGCTTCTTCAATTGGAGTGTTTGAAATTATTTATATTTTAGGCTTTAAAGATGCCTTAAAGAGGCTTGGAAATTTTGCTTAAATATTCCAGCTTTTTCTATGAAAGTTGCTCAATCCATACTTTTTTATAGCTTCAAAATGCTCTTTTGTTCCATAACCTTTGTGTTTTTTAATGTTATATTGAGGAATTAAATCGTGTAATTTTAGCATTTCTTCATCTCGCATTACTTTTGCAATAATGGAAGCGGAGGAAATTTGAGGAATTAATTTATCTCCACCTATAATGCACTCTGCAAAATCAAGGTTTTTAGGCTTTTTGTTTCCATCAATTTTAACTTGCTCTACAACGCCTAATTTTTTATAAGCCCTCTCCATTGCAAGAAGCGTTGCATTTAAAACATTTAACTCCTCAACTTCCTCAAGAGTTGCAACATCTAACGCAAATTTTACTTTACCGCTTGAAGTAAGTTTTTGAAATATCTCAAGACGCTTTTTTGGAGAAAGTAACTTGCTATCATTTACTTCAAAATCAAGATTATCTTTAAAATAAACGGCACAAACAAAAACTCCTCCAACGAGGCTTCCTCTGCCAGCTTCATCAATTCCTATCATCTTTTGCTTCCTTTTTACCATACTTTGCAAGCTCCTCATTTAATTTAACTTGAGTGCAAAGCCCTAAAGATATAGGGTCCCTCGGGTTAACCTCTTCAATTTTTTGATATGTGTTTGAAAGCATAGCCTCAACTGTTTTTTTGGAAGCACCCGTAAGTTTTATTATGGAAATTTCAGGAAGTTCAGGATAGTTTTGAATTAAAAATAATGCTCCATTGACTTTATCCTTTCTTTTAGACATTGGGGTGTAAGTTTTTTTAGAAATTTTAATTTCTGTGTCTGCAAAAATTGGGAGGCTGGAAAGTTTTAAATCTGCCATCTGATTTTCCTCACATCTTGCAATTTCTTCTGCACTCAATTGACCTATTTTAATAGGGTTGTTAGGCTCTAGAGATGCTTTTTCAAAACCGTCCGCCATTGCTTTAATTTCTATCTCCGAAATATCGCAAAATCTTGCAATTTGAGAGAATGTTAGTTTTGTATTGTTAATTAACCATAACGCCGTTGCAAATGGCTTTATCACTTGGTTTTTCATAATGTTTAAATGATTTATTTCAAGAAGATGTTTCTCTTATAAAGCATAACATCTTAAAAAGCAAATTATTTTTTATAAAATCATATTGCAATGTTAAAAACGAATTGTTTTAATCTTCTTCTAAATAATCTTCAATATAATCTAAGCATATTTTCTTTTATTGTCAGTAAATGTTTTATTTTAATCTTTGTATAAAAATCTATTTTTACCTCTATTAGTGCCATTTTAATCAAATTAATATAAAATTAATATAAATAAAACTATATTTAAGTAATGTTAAGATATGTAAATTAATGTGTTAAGGTGTTTTTATTGTTTCCTTATCTTCAAAAATTACTGTGTTTGAAAAGCCTTGCTTCTTTCTATCTTTCTCAGTTGAGGAATTATCATAATTGATTACAAGAGAAGTGCTAGGCTTTGCTTCATCTATATCTTGTATAGCCTTAAGATTCAATCGTGTTACAGGAGTAGTATTGCGATTTTGCCCTGATGTATAAGAAGTTTGTGCGGGAGAAAGGAAAAATGGAAATTTCAATTGAGGATTGGTAATTACACTCTCTGGAATAGTAATGGGTCCTGGGGTTGGACCTGTGGTTATTATAGAGCTAGGATCTACTACATTTGGACCTGTGGTTATTATAGAGCTAGGATCTACTACATTTGGACCTGTGGTTATTACAGAGCTAGGATCTACTACATTTGGACCTGTGGTTATTATAGAGCTAGGATCTACTACATTTGGACCTGTGGTTATTACAGAGCTAGTATCTAGTGGATTTTGAGATGTATTAGAATTTGTTCTAAATTGATTGTTTTCTTGTTGAATTTGAGCTTGAGAAACCTCAAACAATTTCATTCCCCCAAAAACCGTCATTGCTGTTCTTAGTATTCCTATAACTGCATTATAAACTGTCTGTAATATTGCTTTTAAGTTATTTATTTTATTTTCTCTTAATGCTTCTTTTGTTTTAGATGTTGCAGAACTCATAACTGAGTTTCCTAGAATTGTTGTTATATCAACTCTTACTTGGGAATCTAATCTATTATGAGATGTATCATTAGGTATTACTTTAATAATTTTTTTTATATTATTTTCGAGTGTTTTACATAACTTATCTTTCTGTGTAAGATCATTATATAATTGAGATACCACCTCATCATCATTTTTACCCTGAAATGATAGTATATTACTAGTAATATATTGCTTTA
>JBIKUA010000011.1:0-9990 GCA_044347825.1 Candidatus Deianiraeaceae bacterium
TAAAAAAGCCTACACTTATAGAAAGCCCGCAATTGGAATTATTTTAAACATTAGCAATTGCAGGGCGTAGGTAGAAGGGCTTTACATCTTTTGTGAAGAGATGAGGAAAGCGAAGGTAGGCTTTTATCAAACTTTCCGAGTTTATTTTAGCATCCTCCACAATTCCCTCTTTTGCAAGCTTTAAGCCTTCAAGGTTGCCAAAAAGCTCTAAATCTTCTGCTTGTAAAATCTCATTTACCTCTTTCAAATTAAGGTGCTTAGCTTCTGAAATCTCCTCTAGTTTTTCATTAAAACTTTGAATATAAAAAGTATCCCTCATTGCCCTTAAAACCACAAGTAAATTCCTAGAAACTAAATTTTCAGGTAAGCTAGCAAGGGCAACCCCAAAAGAGTTTGCAAATCTCCTCTCAACATTACTTCCAAAACTAAGCCCAGATGTAAAACTAAGCCCAATTCTCACACCCGTAAAGCTCCCCGGCCCTTTGTTTGAAAGTATCAAATCCACATCTTTAAGCTTTATCCCAACTTCATTTAAAAGCCCTGTGGTAAGCTCAAAAATGCTATCAGATTGCTTAATTTCTCTTTTTTCTTCACGAGTAAAAACTTTTCCGTCTTTAAAAATTGAAACGCTCGCTCCTTTAAAACAAGTTTCAAAAGCTAGTAAAATCATAAAATGCTTGACAATTATTATAATATTCATTATATTAAATAACTTTAAAAGTAAATATTTTTGTAATGTTAAAACAAGAAGCATTAGAGCTTTTAAAAAACCCTTCTTTTGATATAGAGGCAGAAATTTTAAAGCTTAAAAAAGAAAAAAATGCAGTTTTGCTTGCTCACTACTATCAAAATAGTGAAATTCAAGATATAGCAGATTTTATTGGTGATAGCTACGAGCTTTCTAAAAAAGCGAAAGGGGCGGATGCGGATATTATCCTTTTTGCAGGGGTGAAGTTTATGGCGGAGACGGCAAAGATATTAAACCCTTCCAAAAAAGTTTTAGTGCCAGATTTAGAAGCAGGTTGCTCACTTGAAAGCTCTTGTAAGGCGGAAGATTTTGCTAAATTTAGAGCAATGCACCCAGAGCATATTGCAATTACTTATATCAACTGTTCGGCGGAAGTAAAAGCACTTTCGGATATTATCTGCACCTCTTCAAATGCGGAAAGGATACTCTCTAAACTCCCTAAAGAGCAAAAAATTATCTTTGCACCAGATAGATTTTTAGGCGGATATTTAAACAAAATTACAGGTAGAGATATGCTTTTATGGAATGGTTCTTGCATGGTTCATGAGAGATTTTCCGAGGAAGAACTTATTAAACTATCTCAAAAACATCCAAAAGCTCATATAATAGCTCACCCAGAATGCCCAGAAGCCCTTTTAAAGCATACAAAAAACATTGGTTCAACATCATTTTTGCTTAATTTCACAAAAGAAAGGCAGGGCGAGGAATTTATAGTTTTAACTGAGGCGGGAATAATTCATCAAATGCAAAAAGCTAATCCATCAGGTAAATTCTACACAGTTCCATACTTAGAAAGAGATGGAGTTTCTTGTGTAAATTGCAATAATTGCCCCTTTATGAAGCTAAATACGATGGAAAAGATATTTTTAACCTTAGCGTGCGAGGAAAATGAAATAACGCTTGATGAGAAAATTCGTCAAAAAGCAGAGAAGTCGTTAAATAAAATGCTAGAACTTGCAATTTAAATTATGTATTCAGTTGTTGTTATAGGTGGAGGGCATGCGGGCGTTGAAGCTTCTATTCTAGCCTCTAAAATATGTGCGAAAGAAGGAAAAAAGGTAGCACTTGTGACGCTTAGGGAGGATAATTTAGGAATGATGTCTTGCAACCCTGCAATTGGAGGAATTGGCAAAGGTGTAATTGTGAGAGAGATTGACGCCTTAGGTGGAATTATGGGGAAGGCAATTGATAGAGCCTCAATTCACAGCAAAATGCTTAACCAAAGCAAAGGAGAGGCAGTTTGGGGGCCTAGAGCACAGGCGGATAGGGAGCTTTATAAAAAGGCAGTTAGCGAGCTTATAAAAGAGCAACCTTATTTAGATGTAATTGTTGATAGCGTTGAAGAATTAGTAATTGAAGCAAGTGAAGTTAAGGGCGTTAAGCTTAGAAGTGGAATGATTTTAGAGGCAAAAACAGTTGTTGTTACAACGGGGACATTTCTTTCAGGGCTTATTTTAATTGGAGAAAAGAGAATAAAGGCAGGAAGGGTGGATGAAGAGCCAAGTTATGGTCTTTCTACTTCTTTAAAATCTCTAAAACTTGATATGGGAAGGCTTAAAACAGGCACTCCTGCAAGGCTCTTAAAAGATACTATAAACTGGAGCATTCTTGAAAAACAAGAAGGTGATAACCCTCCTACTCCGTTTTCTTACCTCACTAAAGAAATCACAACGCCTCAAATTTCTTGTGGAATTACTTACACAAACAAACAAGGGCATGATTTAATGCTTTCAAATGCAGAAAAATCCCCAATTTACACAAAAGAAATAACGGCGAAAGGTCCTAGATATTGCCCTTCAATTGAAGATAAAATCACAAGATTTTCAAGTAAGGACGAACACAGGGTTTTTCTTGAACCAGAAGGCTTAAACAGCCCACTTATCTACCCTAATGGGCTTTCCACTGCTATGAGCGAGGATATTCAACTTGCATTTTTACGAACGATAAAAGGCTTAGAAAATGTGGAAGTTGCAAGATACGGATACGCCATAGAGTACGATTATGTAAATCCGCAAGAGCTTAAGGCAACCCTTGAGGCAAAAAAGTGTAAAGGTCTCTTTTTAGCGGGGCAAATTAATGGCACAACAGGGTATGAAGAAGCAGGAGGGCAAGGAGTTGTGGCGGGAATTAACGCAGGGCTTGTTGCAATTGGAAGCAATCAGGAATTTACAGTTGATAGAAGCGAAGGCTATATAGGAGTGATGATTGACGACTTAATCACAAAAGGGGTTATAGAGCCTTATAGAATGTTCACATCTCGCTCGGAGTATCGCCTTTCTATAAGAGCGGATAATGCGGATATTAGGCTTACACAAAAAATTATCAATCTTGGAATTGCAGAAGAGGAAAGAGAAGCACAACTAAAGGCAAAACTTGAGGGAATAAGGCATTATATGAAGGTTTTAAAGTCTAAATCTTTCACCTCAAGTGAGCTAAATAGAAGAGGAATAATGGTTAGTCAAGACGGTATAAAAAGGGACGGTTTTGAAATGCTTTGCCATCAGTTAATTTCCTTTGAAAATGTGAGAGATATTTTTGAAGGCGAGCTTGAGGCAATTCCAGAAGATGCAAAACAACAAATTTTGATTTCCGCAAAATATAACTTCTATTTAAAGCAACAGGAGGAGGATATAGAGGCTTTTAAAAAAGATGAAAACCTAAAAATACCAGAAAACTTTGATTTTAGAAGCTTAAAAACGCTATCCACGGAGGTAATTGAAAAATTTGAAGCTCACAAACCGCAAAACATCGGGCAAGCACTTAGAATTCAAGGCATAACTCCTGCATCTGTTATGTCCCTTATTATAGCATTAAAGTGAGTATGGAAGATGATAACAAGTTTTATCGTTTTAGAAGTTTTGAAGATTGGAATGTAGAAAGATTTTTAAGTGAAATGGAGGATATTGAGGAGGGCAAGCTTACCTTTGTGAACCCAGCAAACTTCAACGACCCATTTGAATATCACGGCGAGATGATGAAAGATTTAAACGGAGTTTTAGAGCATTTTGCATACCTGATTTCGTTTTTGATGGACAATGCGGAAAGGTATAATATAGAAGAATTTCCAAAAAATTTTAAAGAAATTTTTACAACAATCACAAAGGAAAATTTTGCGGAAGATATAAAAAGCATAGATATAAAGAAATTTTCATCTCAGTCTATTAAAAATATTTTATGGAAGATTGAAGAAAAATATATTCCAGCAGTAATTCAACCAAAGATAAACAAGTTGGTAGAGTTGGAAAGATTGTATATTAAAGTAAAATCTGGAAATTTACCAAGGGAAAATTTAGAAATAACCATACAAGAGTTAAAAAACTTAGGCATGGAATTAGAATCAAAAGACATAAATGATGAATTATTGGAATCAAAGACAGAAAACCTAATTCGTATGCGAGAAAATATTTATCTTTATATTGCAAATTATAGACACTTTTTAGCAAAATCTTTCATCACCTGTTTTGCAAAAAGAAGTAAGTTATTTGGGCAGTATTACTGGGTTCATTATGGTGAGGCTCATTATGGATATGCTTTGGAATATAAACTTGCTCCTTGGTATTGTCTTGGTGATGAACCTCAAAAAGTGCATTATCGTGATTTTGAAAATTTGCCTGAAACTTTAGCAAAATTTGATACAAAAACGCAAGCCCCTCCAATCTTTCCTTCAGTTATTAAATCTAAAGATTGGGAAGTGGAAGAAGAATGGCGAATGTTTTATGAATCCTTTTGGATGGATAGTAATGATTATATAAAACGCAATTTGAAAGAATCTGAAAAGCTCACAGGGGTTTATTTAGGCTTAAGGTTTAAAACGGAAAGTGCAAGAGGCAAGCACCTTTTGGCAATTTGCAAAAAACGAAACATCCCCGTTTATAAAATGGAAATGCAAAACAACCTCACGCTAAAACCAGCCATATTTAATTACTAAACCCTGAAAATATAAATTTTTTTAAAAAAAGCTTGAAATTTATTTTTTTAGTGTTAATATAGAGGAAGTTTATAATATATTTATTAGATTAATGTCTAAAGTTGTAGCAGTTAAGTCAAGAAAGTGCCGTAGTTACGGTGTGAATTTGTGGGGCAAAGCAAACGATGCTTTTATTAAAAAGCCTTACTACCCAGGTCAACACAAAACAGTGAGGAGGTATGGGAGCGATTTTGGAAAACAAAACTTGAAGGTTCAAAAAGTTAAAGCTTATTATGTTTTAACCGAAAAGCAACTGAAAGCACTAGCAAGAAAGGCAGTTGCCTCTCTTTTAAACCCAGTGCAAGCTTTAGTTAACAGCCTTGAAACCATGATTTATGTTGTAGCTTATAGAGGGGGTTTTGCTTCCACTATATTCCTTGCAAGGCAGTTATCTTCTCACGGTCATCTTTACCTAAATGGCAAAAAAGTGACTATAAAAAGCATTAAAATGAAAGTAGGAGATAGTCTGCAACTTAGCTCAAAAGCTAGAGAAATTCCCGCTGTTAAAGAATTCTTTACAAATGGGGGAAGAAAAGTGCCAGACTACTTAGAAGTGAACAAAGAAACCTTCACAATTACTTTAAAAAGAATGCCTGCTCCTACAGAAATTCCTTTTGAAAGTGATATTAGCGTTTCTTCTGCTATTGAATTTTTCTCAAGATAATATCTTTTTAAAAAAATGGCAGGGCATTCCCATGCAAAAACCATCAAACACAGAAAAAACGGTCAGGATGCTAAGCGTTCTAAAATATTTACCAAAATTCAGAGGGAAATTTTCACCGCTGTTAAACTTGGGGGTGCAGACGATAAATTTAATCCTAAGCTTCGTCTTGCACGCCAAAAGGCAAGGCTGTGTAATATGCCAAATGACAAAATTCAAGACGCCATAAAAAGAGCTACAAACTCCGATGCTTCTGCAAGCAATTATGAAGAATGCTACTATCTTATTTCTTCATCTGGTGGAATTTTCATTCTTGCAAAAGCATTAACTGATAATAAAAATCGCTCCGCATCAGATACTAGAGGTATTGCAAGTAGATACGGTGCTTCAATTGCAGAAAGTTCAGCAATTGACTTTCTATTCTTAAATCTTGGAGTTATTAAATACAAAAAACAAGAAGGCTTGTTTGATAAAATCTTTGAAAAGGCAATAGATTTAGGTGCAACTGATGTCTTAGAGGCGGAAATTGTTGAAGAAGCAGATGATGAAGATATATCTCACGATGCAATTGAAATTTTATGCGACTTTAAAGACTTCAACACCGTTAAAACTTCTCTTGAAAAAGAATTTGGTGAGCCTGAAATTGCCGAATTAGAATGGAGAGCAAGAAGCAAGGTAGAACCTTCCGCAGAGCAACTAGAGAAGTTGACAAAACTTGTTGATGAACTTGAGGAGTTAGATGACATATCAACACTTTATAAAAATTTTGACTAAAAAATGACAATACTTAGCGATTTTGAAATAGAGGAACTTTCCTTGGAGTGCAATATGATTTCTCCATTTTGCAAAACGCAAGTAAGAGCATTAGAAAATGGAAGCAAGATAATATCATATGGGCTTTCTTCATATGGATACGATGCAAGAGTTGCAAATGAGTTCAAAATTTTTACCAATATTAATTCGTCAATAGTGGATCCAAAAAATTTCTCAGATAGCACTTTTGTTTCCAAAATTGGAGATGAATGCATTATACCCCCAAATAGCTTTGCACTTGCAAGAACTGTAGAAACTTTTAAAATTCCACGAGATGTCTTGGTAATTTGCGTTGGAAAATCTACATATGCAAGATGCGGTATTATAGTTAATGTAACTCCACTTGAGCCAGAGTGGGAAGGGCATGTAACTCTTGAGTTTTCAAATACCACACCGCTTCCTGCAAAAATTTACGCAGGCGAAGGTGCTTGCCAATTTTTATTTTTAAAAGGAAGTATGCCTTGCAAAACTTCATATAAAGATAAAGCAGGGAAGTATCAAGGCCAAAAAGGCGTTACCCTTCCGAAAGTTTAAAATTTCTTGAAAAAATCATTTTTCTGATATATCAAGGTTTTAAAATATTAGAATATATGGTATCTTTGGAGCAAATTAGAGAAAAACTCAATGTTTTAAGGATTTACCTTACAATTTTAATTGCCTCACTTTCTGCAGGCCTTGTCTGGCTTTCGCAAAATTTTGGAAATGCAAGTACATTAAATATTACCCTTGTATCAGTTTTAACAATTGTTTTGTTTCTTTGCACTATTTTGATAAAATTACAAATCCAAAAGCTTATAGATATGCTTTAAAATAAGGTTTTTTATCAAATTTTGCTAAATCAACTTGAAAAATCAAAAACTAAATATATATTTAGTTTATTAATATGAGAATTTTTACTAAAATGGCAAAGGATTATTACGCAAGTTTGGGCGTTTCAAAAAGTGCAAATGAAGATGAAATCAAAAAAGCTTACAGAAAACTTGCAATGCAATATCACCCTGATAAAAACCCAGGAAATAAGCAAGCAGAAGAAAAATTTAAGGAAATCAGTGAAGCATATGCAGTATTAAGTGACCCTGAAAAACGAAAAAAATACGATACATATGGCAGTGCAGATGATATGGGAGGCTTTGGAGGCGGAGGATTTGACTTCGGTGGCGGAGGATTTGGTGGATTTAGCGATATTTTCAATGAGTTTTTTGGCGGAGGCGGAGGCGGAGGCGGGCAAAGGTCTTCTAAAAAAAGCACATTTCAAGGTGAAGATGGTGCAGATTTAAGATACAACCTCTCTATGTCTTTACGAGATATCTATTACGGACTTGAAAAAAAGATTTCCTTTTCCACATTTATTTCCTGTTCTCCTTGTGGAGGAAGCGGAGGTAAGGATGGGGCAAAACCTATTGCTTGCAAAACATGTAGAGGAAGTGGAACGGTGCGTAGACAACAAGGATTTTTTATGATTGAAACCCCTTGTGGCTCTTGTGGAGGAAGTGGTGGAGTAGTGGCAGAAAAATGTAGCAGTTGCCGTGGTGAAGGGAGAATTTCTAAGGAAAAAACAATTGATGTTAAAATTCCTGCTGGTGTTGTGGACGGTCAAAGAATAAGATTAACAGGCGAAGGAGAAGCAGGAGTTAGAGGCGGAAGAACGGGAGACTTATATATTTTTGTTTCCGTTTTAAAGCACGAATTTTTTGAAAGAGAAGGAGATGATTTAGTTTGCTCTGCCATTATTCCTTTTACAGATGCCATACTTGGGGGCGAGATAGAAATTCCTTTATTAAATAGCACAAAAGAAAAGATAAAAATACCAGAAGGCGTGCAGTATGGTGATGTTTCCACTATAAGAGAAAAAGGATTGCCAATTTTAAACACAAAGCGATTTGGTAATTTGCGTGTAAAATTTGTTTTAGAAACACCAGTTAAGCTAACAGAAGAGCAAAAAAGAATTATGACTGAATTTAAGCAAAGTTTAGGCACATCTTCAAACCCTAAATCAGAAGGCTTCCTTTCCAAGCTTCGTAAATTTTTTTAATTTAAGGTGCTTACTATTAATGAAATTATCAAAAAATACAGCATTTTAGCAAATAAATCGTTAGGGCAAAATTTTTTAATGAATGAGGAAGTTTGCAAAAAAATTGCGTTATCAGGAGATATTTTGCCCGAAGATATAATTTTTGAAATAGGGCCAGGGCTTGGAAGCTTAACTAGATTTTTACTTGAAACAAATGCAAAAATTCATCTAATTGAGAGGGACGAGAGATTTTTAAATATATTAAAAGCAGAATATACAAGTGATTTTGAGCTTTTTCATACTGATGCACTAAAATTTGATTTCTCCCCCTATCAAAATTATAAAATTATTGCAAATCTTCCCTACAACATTGGCACAGAGCTTTTAACAAGATGGGTTTCTTTGCCTAATAGACCACAAAAAATGGTTTTAATGCTTCAAAAAGAAGTTGTGGAAAGAATAATTGCAAAGCCTAAAAATAAAGATTATGGTAGACTTTCAGTGCTTTGTCAAGCGTTTTACAATTGCGAAAAACTCTTTGATGTTTCTCGTGGGTCGTTTCACCCTGCACCAAATGTCACTTCAAGTATTGTTAAACTTTCTAGTAAAAATCTCAATTTAAATGCGGAAAAGTTAGGAATGATAACGGCAAAACTTTTTGCATCTCGTAGAAAAATCTTAAAAAATGCTTTACTTTCACTTGAAATTAAGAGGGAAGATTTAGAGCAGAAAAGAGCGGAAGAATTGACGATAAACGATTTTTTATCTTTATTATGAAATTTGCATATTTCAATAAAACATATGAGGGAGACTTGGAATTTACAATCTCTCTTTATAACTCATTCAAAAGACATTACAAAGGCAATAGCCCTTTTTATATTATAATTCCAGAAAAAGATAAAAACAAATTTTTAGAACACTTCCCTCAGAAAATCATTTTTACTGATGAAATGATTATTTCTAAAACTAGGATTAATATAGAAGATTTTGAAAAACTAGAGGGATGGAAATCTCAACAAATTATCAAGCTTTCCATTCCATATTTTTTTGATGTGGAAAATTATATAGCAATAGATAGTGATTGCTATATAAATAAGGATTTTTCTGATGAAATATTTTTTACAAAAAACGGACACTGCAAAACAATTTCTTTTAAACATAAAAACGGTAAAAAGGATAAAAAAATTATTGATGAAATTGGATTTAAGCCAAACAACAAAAATTATTTTGTTACATCTCAACAGCTTTTTAATTCTCTTGTAATTTTTGAACTGGAAAAATTCATTACTCAAATAGGATTTAAAAATTTTATTGATATGATAAATTATCATCCTTTTGAAGCTTTTTGGTATGGAAATTATATACACACATACCGTAAAGATTTATTTTTTAAAACACCCCCCTTCTTTTTTAATATTTTTGGAATGCAGGGAGGTATTGCTAAATCATCGTCTTTAATTTTTTTAGAAGCTTGCAACAAATCAAGGCTAACAAATAAGATAGGTTTTTATATCCAATACCCTAATGCTTCAATTAGAATTAACAAACCCACTTTTGATGAAATAAAGCAAGAAAACAAGTCTAATCCATTTATTTTTGCAAAACATATAATTAATTTTATCTCTATTTTTGTTATTATAAAAAAACTAAGATATAAAATCAAAAATAAATTAGCTGATTTTTATGTAAAGAAAATCTTATAATTTAGATAATTATATACTTATTAACCAAAATTTTACAATAAAATTTTCACTTATAATGTTTGGCTCTTGAAATTTATCATATGCCAG
>JBIKUA010000125.1:0-3062 GCA_044347825.1 Candidatus Deianiraeaceae bacterium
TTCGCACCTTGCGGTTGGCACGAATTGTGGGCAGATTAAAACAGGAAGTTTGGCAAGAACGGATAGAACCGCAAAGTATAACGAACTTATGAGAATTGAGAAATTCTTAGGAAGTACGGCACTTTACGCGGGTAAATCTATACTTTCAAAATTTGATTTTTAATTTTTTAAAAAAAGACTTGACTAATTATTTTTATAATTTACTAAAGAAATTAGAATTAATTTTTTAACAATGACGCTGACTTTTTCAAAACTAAAGTTATATCTTTTTTTAATAATAGCACTCTTTGGTGTTACAATTAATACATCTTTTGCTGGCGAGGCAAGTAAGATAGAGGATGTAATGTGTAAGGGTTATTCAATATTTAATGGTCCTCTTGGTAAAACCTTTGCCGTATTTGCAATTGTTGCACTTGGTGTTGGGTTTTTTCTTGGTAAGGTAAGCTGGGGAACTGCAATTGCAATTGCATTAGGTATTGGTGCGATTTTTGGAGCTCCTGCATTAGTTGCCACAATTACAGGAGGTGCTACAACTTGTAATTCAAGTGGATTTGGTGATAAAGAACCTAATAAGCAATAATCATCTTTTAGTTTTCAAACTTTTACCCTTTTTAAGTCTTTCACTCCCTTTGTTTGAGTAAGGATTTTCCGTTTCTCGCGCAGTAAATCTAGCTAAAATACCATTAAGTGCAAAATCTTTTATTAGAGAATTTGCTAAATATCTAAGATAAGAAATTGATATTCCATCCTTCATATTTGTAAAAACAACAAAAGATGGTGGACGAATTTTGGTTTGAGTAATATACTTGATTTTAACTTGCTTTCCATTTAAAAGAGGAGGGGGGTTGTGGGATACCCTCTGTTTTAGCCAGTTATTTAATGCATTTGTTTTGATTTTTGTATTCCACGCTTCGTAAAGCCTAAATATGGTTTTATAAAGGTTGTAAAGTCCGTCCCCTGTTTTGGCAGAAATAACACAAAATTGAGGAGAAACAACATCTCTTACAAGCTTGCCTATTTCTGCACTCATCTGCTTTTTCATTTCTTCAATTTCAGCTTCATGAAATAAATCTGCTTTATTTATTACAATTATCAAAATTCTTCCTTCACGCAAAATGTCCCCCGCAAGGCTTAAATCCTGCCCCACAAAAGGCTCTGTTGCGTCAATTAAAAGCAAGCCAATGTGGGC
Organism: Candidatus Deianiraeaceae bacterium; assembly: GCA_044347825.1. Lineage (GTDB taxonomy): Bacteria > Pseudomonadota > Alphaproteobacteria > Rickettsiales > Deianiraeaceae > CAZFPN01. Next base: position 1,190 of record JBIKUA010000125.1, read on the forward strand.
AAGTCTCAATGCTCTTAATGTTTCGTAAACGCTCAACTTTTCCAGCCCCTCTTTATCGTTATTCTTTCTTATTCCTGCAGTATCTACAAGCTTTACTGGCTTTCCTAGTAATTCAAAATCAATTGATATTGCGTCTCTAGTTATGCCCGCTTTATCCCCCGTTATTACTCTATCTTCACCTAAAATTTTGTTCACAAGGGTAGATTTTCCAGCGTTTGGTCTGCCTATAATTGCAATATGAATTCGGCTTCCTGCTAAGTCTTTTTCTATTTTTTCCTCCTCTTCCAGTTGTTTTGAAACAAGAGAAATTTCCCTTTTTAAAAGCAGTAAAATATCCGTTATTCCTATTGCATGTTCTGCAGAAGTAAATATCGTTTCTTCAAAACCAAACTTATAAATTTCTTTTGAAGAGATGGAGATTTTCTTTTCGTTTTCAGCCTTATTTATAACTAATATAACTTTTTTACCAGACTTACGGGCAACATCAGCAAAGTAATAATCTTCCTCCGTTACTCCGTTTAGGGCGTCCACAACAAAAAGTATGATATTTGAAAGTTGAATAGCTCTAAGGCTTTGCTCTATCATTTGAGAGTACATTTCTTCCTCTTTTTTTGCTTCTATATGGTCTTTTTGTTCTTTTGCATGGCGGTATCTACGAGTTTTGCCAATGGCCTCAAGCCCTGCAGTATCAACTAAAATTACAGACCTCCCTGCAATTTCTGTTTTTACTTCCTTTCTGTCCCTCGTTACCCCCGGCTCATTACTTGTGATTGTGAACTTTTTTCTCGCAAGCATATTTAAAAGTGTTGATTTACCAACATTCGTCTTTCCTACTATCGCAATTTGAAATGGCATTTTTAATAAATTTAATTAATACTTAAATAAGATGTTTCTTACTCAAAATCAAGCATTTTTATTATTTAATAATATTTAAGCAGTGCCATAAAATATTTGATACCCTAAATCATCACTTTCTTCCACGCTATCCCCTACTTGAGTTTTAATTACCTCAAGTGGAACTTCACTTTCATTTAGTATAGTATGTTTTAATTGACTTGATAAAGCAAAACTTTGCCCTTGCTTTAAAACCATCGTTTCATTTTTACAAATTATTTTTGCAAATCCGCTAACAACAACCCAGTGGTCTTTTGCTTTAAATTTAGATTGCAAAGAAATAGTTTTAAAAGGTTTGATAAAAAGACGCTTAACTTTGTGATTTTTACCTTCAAAAATAGTTTCGTAATACCCCCAAGATTTATGTAAAAATTCCTCATCATCAATATTTTCAATTGTTTCGTATTCATACAAATTAATTGGCAAAGCTTTAAAAGCTATTATATCTCCTAGATTTATCCAAGGTGAGAGTATTTTTGTGAAGGAAATTTTACTTGTATTTTCAAGTATGGAATTTTCAAAATAAGCTTCTTTTAAATTTTTTGAATATTCATGCTTTAGTGTTAAAATTCTTTTTCCTACAGAGTCTTGCAAGCTTAATGAGGCAAACTTTAGGGTTTCTTGAGAATAAATTGAAAGTTCTTGCAAGATAGTGCTAACTGAAGCAAGCGTAATACCAGAATGCCAAAGCGATGTGCCTTTTGCAACTAATTCCTCTGCTTTTATTTGACTTGGTTTTTCTCTAAAACTAATAAACTCTGCATCTTCATCTTTTTCTTGAATTATATATCCGTAAGCAGTTGATGGAAAAGTTGGCTTACTTCCAAATAAAATAATAGAATTTTGATTAAGATTTAAGGCGTTATCTATTGATTTAAAGAGTAAATCTTTAGATAAAATTAAATTATCGGATGGAAGAATTAATAATTGCACATCTTCCTTAAAACACATCTTCGCCCAAAGAGCCGATACAGCTACG
>JBIKUA010000126.1:0-3026 GCA_044347825.1 Candidatus Deianiraeaceae bacterium
TCTTGATTATAAACCGCATTATCTCCATATACTATGGCTTTTTCGCCAGTTTTTTGCCTAAATACAACATTTTGCTTGAAGTGTAAAGATTTAACGCTTCCAGAAACAAGATAAGTTTCTAAGTTTTGAGAGTTGACTTTATAGTCTTCATTTTCTATCATCACATTGCCATATATATCAATTTTGGACTTTTCTTGATTATAAACCGCATTATCCCCATATACTATACTTTTTTCGCCAGTTTTTTGCCTAAATACAACATTTTGCTTGAAGTGTAAAGATTTAACGCTTCCAGAAACAAGATAAGTTTCTAAGTTTTGAGAGTTGATTTTATAATCTTCATTTTCCAGCATCACTCCTTTGCTAAAATTTGCAAAACCGCTGTTTTTTATCAAAAAGAACTCCCGTGCCTTTAAAACTCCCTGTGCATTTTTGAGAAACAGCTTTTCTCCATTCATATTTCCATTTTGTATAATCTTTATCCAATCTGCAAAAATTATGGTTTTGTTAAAATTAGGGTTGATTTTGGAATTGTAAAGACCGTCAACATTACCTTTTATTTTAAAGCTATCTTTTGCAATATCGGCAAAATCGGACTTCACTTCTAACTTTTCCTTCCAGTTTTCCTTTGTGTTTTCTGTTAGATAAACTTCAGCTGAAAAGCCTTTTACTCGATATGGATTTGATGAGGTAAAAGATATTTCCGTACTTTGGTTGCTTTTTATTTTAGCGTTAATCAAAAAAAAATCATTATAATGGGGAATTTTTATAAAAAACACTCCATCTTTAAATTCTAGTTCCTCATTAACATCTTGTAATTTGTTTTCAATTATAGACTGTATCTGTTTTAAACCACGCACCGCTTTTAACACTTTTTCAAGCGAGAAGAATAAAATTATCAACAATATAACTGATGATATAAGCAATATTGCCAAAATTTTTATTCTATAGCTTCGCAAATTTTGCTTAAATATTTTAGCTTTATTTTTTTTTGTCATACTTTGCGTGCCAAGTGTTTATAAAAGGAGTTCGAGCCTTCTTTATAAAAAAGAGTTTGCAGGTTTGTGATTAATTTTTCAATAGAATTTCTCACAATGTTGAAGTCTTCAAATTTTATCTCATGCTCTGTAATTACATCAGGAAAGCTTCCGAGGTTAATAAAGTAATAAATGAGGGAAATTTTGCCTTTAAAATCAGGATACATCTTAGAAAGAATATATCCTTGAAAGGGTAGTTGAGGCTTTTTTCCTGTTTCAACCTCCCATGAAGAAATTTTTTGAGAGTAGACTTTGTAGTCTATAATTTTAATTTCATCATCAAAAAATTCCACTCTATCTGGCTTTGCACTTAAATTGATTTTATGCCCGTTGAAATCCTCAAAAGTAGATATTTCTTCCTCCATAATGGTGGATTTAGGGAGGTTATTTTGCTTTTTTCCAAAAAATTCTTGCACCTTTTTCAAATGCTCTTCGTAAAGTAAAAAATCGTAGTAATAACCTTTCTCCGAGAGCCATTTTTTGCAGTTTAATATTATGCTTTCCCCGTTTGTATAAAACTTGTGAATTGCTTCATGAATTAGTGTTCCTAAATGATTTTTTGCAAGCTCTTCAGATATTTCATTTTGTAATTTTAAGCCCAAAACATTGCTAACATAAAAATCAAATGGATTAGAAAGGAGCCTCTCAAAGCTTGTTGGAGTAAGTTTTTTTACATACTCTAGCTTAAAAGCTGGAGCAATAAATTCTGGATTTATGGGCAATTTATTGTAAAATACTTCGTCTAATTCCGTGAAATTATAGCATTCCATCGCATAAAGTAAAAATGGGGAAGGGTAGTTTTCCTCCTTTCCTTCAAAATTCTTTTTTGAGTTGATGCAGTAGACGCTTGGGGCAGAAAGCAAAAACGAGGCAAAGTCAAGCCATTCTAGCCCTTCTTTTTTTTCATCAATTTCAAGAAGTTTTTGCAAATGGTGGTTGAGTATTTTATTGGAGCTAGGGGGCTTTGGAAGGTTTTTATCCGTTAAATCTGTTAAAAAAATTGCATCAAATTGCTTCGCTCTAGCTTCCACGGGTGAGAGTATAAAAATATTTTGACTATTTTTATGACTTTTTTTAACTGATTTTGCAAAATTTTTGAGAATTGGAATGTAGAATTTTTCTTCTTCTAGTGAGAAATCTTCAATTTCGTTTTTTAAGTCTTTTAAAAAGGATGATAATTCGGTGAAAAAGTCAGTTTCCAAAGCTTCGGGTGTTAAAATTTTTATGAAATCTGATGCTTTATTTTCCAAAAATTCGTGCAAATTGTTAGCCTTTATGGAAGAAAAACCAAAAGGTCGTTTCGCTTTTAAATTTGGGGTTCTTACCTCTTTTTCAAAATTTTTTACCGCCTCTTTTTCAAAAATAGTGTAAGAGCTTTTTGTTAGAGCTAAATAATTTGATAAATCTTCGTGCTGTAAGTATAGTGTAAATAGCTTAAAAAGTGGGTTTTCCTCCATACTTTGGGTAAAAACCGTTGTGGTTTCAAGCCCCATTTCTTCAAATTTTTTAGAAATTAACAAACCAGTTTCAAAGTTATAACATACAACCCCAATTTTTGCCTTATTATTAGCGTGCAAAATGGAGGTTATTCTTAATGCAAGCTGATTTGTGAGCGTTAAAAGGTTGGAATGCTCCTGCAAAAAATGTTTTGAATTTTGGATATATTTTTTTACCTGCACAACTTCGCATTTTAATTCTTTTGCAAAATCTTTAATCAATTTTGTGCTAATTGTGTTTTGTTCTTCTCCATTTAAAACAACAAATCCGTTGGGAAGGGAAGAGATATGCTTTGCCAAATTCACCTGAATTTTGCTTGAACCTTGAAAGTAAGCCAAGAAAACCGCTTCATATTGATTAAACTCTTCTGTTTTTAAACTTTCAAGAACTTCAAAATTAACATCATCTTGCATTTTTAAGCCATTTTTTGCTTTAAAATTTTGCCATTCTGCATGAATTTTGAGGAAATTAATAAGAGAAGATTGAAGTTGA
>JBIKUA010000127.1:0-3008 GCA_044347825.1 Candidatus Deianiraeaceae bacterium
ACTTTGCTTTATCTCTTCAAGTAAGGCTGTAGTTTCGGTTTTAATTTTTGCAATTTCTTTCTTTTCCTTTTTATATTCAAGAACTTCCCCTAGATTAGGCTTTATTAAAGATAAAAAGAAGGGGAGAAGGGTGCAGGATAAATCCTTAACTTGTTTCAAATGAACATTAGTGTAATAATCTAGAGATGAAAAATTATTGTTTTTCAAATAAAAGTATGATTCTTTTAAAGATGTTATGTTGGATGTATGTATGTAAATATCTTCATAATTTTCAGCATTTACAACCAAACGCCATAAATCAGTTATATATCTTATATTTTTATATTCTAGTGAATTTTTGAATACTTCTTCTATTTTTTTATCACATTCTAAAATGGTTTCTTTAAAGCTTTTTGCATCACTCATATTGCAAAGAAATTAGAAATCTATATTCTTTGCAGTTAGGGCGTTTTCAACAATAAAATCACGGCGAGGCTCAACCACGCTTCCCATCAAGATAGAGAAAATTCTGTCCGCCTCTTCCGCCTCATCGGTTGTTACTTTTAGGAGGGTTCTTGCGTTAGGGTCCAGAGTTGTTTCCCACAATTGCTCCGCGTTCATCTCCCCTAGCCCCTTAAACCTTTGAATATAAAGACCTTTTGCCCCTTCCGTCTTTACAATTTCTGCAAGCCTAAACGGAGTTTTAACCTCAAAGCTTGCCTTCTCTTTTTGCAAAATAACGAGGCTGGAGAAGGTATCCGCCACATCTTTAAACATAGAGGAAATTTTGCGATACTCGGAGGAAGAAAGCATTTGTTCGGTTAAGTCAAAACCTATATCAACCCCTCTAATTCGCTGAATTAACTTGATTTTGCCTTCCTCGCTTAGAGGCTCTACCTTCCAAGAGCTGTTTTCGTCGGTTTCAATGAAGGAGAGCTTTTCTGCGAGTAGCTTCATTTTTGCTTCCTCCCTGTAGTTTAGGGGGGTGATGCCTGCTAAAAGTGAGGCTTCAATGATGGTTTGGTTAAACATTTTGCCTGCCATTTCAATTTCCTCGTGAAGGGTTAGGGAAGACTTGATAACACGCCTTAAATCCGCCCCCATAAGCACTCCTTCGTGAGTTTTTAGGCTTGTGTTTTGAATTGCGTTATCAAGAAGGAACTCGGCGTAACTTTCGTTATCCTTCAAATAAACCTCACTTCCCCCTTTTTTTGCCTTGTAAAGAGGGGGTTGGGCAATGTATAAGTATCCGTTTGAAATAACCTCGGGCATCTGTCTAAAGAAGAAGGTCAAAAGGAGCGTTCTAATATGGGCGCCGTCTACATCGGCATCTGTCATTATTATGATTTTGTGGTAGCGGAGTTTTTTTATGTCAAATTCTTCTTTGCCAATTCCTGCCCCTAGTGCCGTGATTAGCGTGCCTACTGCCTCGGAGGAGAGGATTTTATCAAAACGGGATTTTTCTACATTTAGAATTTTACCTCTAAGTGGGAGAACGGCTTGAAACTTCCTGCTTCTTCCTTGTTTTGCAGAACCACCTGCGGAGTTCCCCTCTACGATGAATAGCTCGGAAAGTGCAGGGTCTTTTTCTTGACAGTCGGAGAGCTTGCCGGGTAGATTTGCTACATCAAGAGCTGTTTTTCTTCTAGTTAAATCACGAGCTTTTCTTGCGGCTTCTCTTGCTCTTGCGGCTTCTTGGATTTTTTCTAGTATTTGCCTTGTAGTGTGGGGGTTTTCCTCTAGCCAACGGGAGAGGGTTTCAAAAACTACATCTTCAACAACAGGGCGAACCTCGGAGGAGACTAGCTTTTCTTTAGTTTGTGAGCTGAATTTAGGGTCTGGCACTTTAACGGAAACGATGTAAGTTAGCCCTTCACGGATATCATCCCCTGTTATTTCAAGCTTCATTTTTTGCTCTTGAGAATACTTGGTTATTGCTCTTGTTAAAGCTCCTTTAAAACCTGCAAGGTGAGTTCCTCCATCTTTTTGCTTGATGTTGTTTGTAAAGGCTAGGGGGTTTTCTGTATAGCCATCATTCCACTGCATTGCACATTCTGCGGTAATTCCGCCCTTTTCTCCTTTAATGTAGACAGGAGGCGTGTGAAGTGGTGCTTTGGAGCTATCTAGGTATTTTACATACTCAACAAGCCCTCCTTCGTAGAAGAATTCCGTGTGTTTTGTCTCCGCCCCTCTTACATCTTCAAATTCAATTCTAACGCCAGAATTTAGGAAGGCAAGCTCTCTAAATCTGCTTTCTAGAGTTTGAAAGACAAAATCGGTTTTTGTGAAGGTTTCTGGGGAAGGTAGGAATGTCACTTCTGTTCCCTTCATTCCGTTTGCGTCTCCTACAACTGCTAAGGGAGCTACTGCAACGCCATCTCTAAATTCAATAAAGTGTTCTTTGCCGTCCCTCCATATTGTTAATTTAAGCCAAGTGGAAAGTGCGTTGACAACAGAAACCCCAACACCGTGAAGCCCACCTGAAACTTTATAGGAGTTTTGGTCAAATTTACCACCTGCGTGAAGTTGCGTCATAATAACTTCTGCGGCGGAAACTCCTTCTTCTTTGTGGATATCAACGGGGATACCACGCCCATTATCCCTAACCGTGCAGGAGCCATCGGCGTTTATTCTAACAAAAACTCTATCGCAATGCCCAGCAAGTGCCTCATCAATTGCGTTATCCATCACTTCATAAACCATATGATGAAGCCCACTTCCGTCGTCTGTATCTCCAATATACATTCCGGGGCGTTTTCTTACGGCATCAAGCCCTTTTAAAACCTTAATGGAGCTGGAATCGTAAGTATTTGTGTTTTTTTCTATTTCTGACATTTCTATTTATAATATAATATTAAAAGAAGCATAATTGACATCAAAATATTTATCAAGAGAAAAATGTATTTCTTATTTAAACCATCTAAAAAACCACAAGATGGGAATTTTCCAAAAGCTTGCTTTTCTAAATGTGCTTTCTACAACTGGAATTGATTGAAGGCGGAAGTCTTCTCTTACTAGGTTATTTTCTT
>JBIKUA010000128.1:0-2996 GCA_044347825.1 Candidatus Deianiraeaceae bacterium
GTTTTTGCAATATAAAAGTAGATATTTATGTTTAATATATTCTTTACAATATGGCTAAAATTATTTCTGCCTTTAGTCACAAGGGTGGCGTTGGTAAGACAAATTTTATTTATAACTTAGGATTCGCCTTGGCAGATAAAAATCATAAAGTATTATTAGTAGATGCTGACTCTCAAATGAATTTGTCATCCTATGTTTTTGGTCGTTCACATAATATTAGTTACGGTAAAGCAAAAAATACTAAGGAAGCAGATGTTTTAGAGAAAAAACAAGAGGAATTAGCGGAAGAATGGAGAATATTCACTAATACTTACAGAAGTTTTCCAGAACATTTTAGTGCTTATGCTAGTAATTCTGGTACTGCAAACACCAATCTAGAAAAACCTATTTTTGTGCATAAAAAATATAAAAATATACATTTATTAGCTGGCAGTATTTCGCTGTCGCAAAGTGAACTTGAATGGACTGATATTGTGTTAGGTTCAAGAGCAAGAACCCAGCAGACAAGAGATTTAAGACCATATTATTTTGAAAAATCCATTAAAGATCTAAGTGAAAAGTATGATTATATTTTAATTGACACTCCACCAAGTTCTAGCAGTATAATAACAGGTTTATCCGTGATGTCCTCGGATTACTTCGTTGTTCCTACTACGCCAAATTTTTTTTCATTACAAGCGGTAGATAATTTAGAAGATATTCTTGCAAATTGGCTTGATATATTTGAAAAACATAAAGCTACTGGAAATTATTTAGGCTTGTCTTTAAAAGCAAAATTTTTAGGCACTGTAGTGCAAAAATCTCGCAGATATAGTAGGGATGAAAAAAAGAAAAATCAATATTCTAAGGCAACAATAGAGTGGTCTAATAGAGTGAATGAAAGATTAGATGATTTTTATAAATATGCATTAAACAACAAAACTCACTCAATAGAAAGAGAAAATTTCAAAAAAATATTTCCTGCATCAAATCCTTTAATTATTGATAATATATGTGATTTTACTTTAGGATTATCTAGTGTTGCCGAAGAATGTGGAATGCCAGTTATACATTTAACAGAAAAAGAATTTTCTTATTTGTCAAATCCTGCTAATAATCATTCAAAAGCCCATAAATCCGTAAAAGAATCTTATGAATATATTTCTAATTGCTTAGACAATCTTTAAAACACTAACTAGAACCAACTTTCTAAACAATTAAATATCCACATCATTTCAAAAAACCACTTGAAATTAAAACTGCTTATATTATCATACTCTTATTATATTTTAAAAGAAGATGGATTTACTAAATAAAGATCAAGATAAAAACCTACAAAACGCCCCTATTGTGGAGGAAATGAAGAAATCTTACCTTGAGTATGCAATGAGCGTTATTGTTTCTCGTGCTTTACCCGATGTGAGAGATGGTTTAAAACCTGTGCATAGAAGAATTCTTTACTCAATGTTTGAAAATGGTTTTGATTATAATAAACCATTCAAAAAGTCTGCCCGTATTGTAGGGGATGTAATGGCTAAATATCACCCACACGGTGATGCCGCAATTTACGATAGCCTTGTGAGAATGGCTCAAGATTTTAGCCTTGGAGTTCCGCTTATTGACGGGCAAGGAAACTTTGGCTCTGTTGATAAAGATGACCCAGCGGCGATGCGTTATACCGAATCCCGCCTTCAAAAAGTTTCTCATTACTTGCTAGAAGATTTGCCAAATAATACAGTTCCATTCCTTCCAAACTATGATGGAAGTGAAAAGGAGCCTTCGGTTTTACCTGCTAGATTTCCTAACTTACTTGTAAATGGTAGCGAGGGGATAGCAGTTGGTATGGCAACCTCAATTCCTCCTCATAACTTAACGGAGGTTTTAACCGCTTGCCTTGAAATGATTAAAAACCCTGATATAACGGTAGAAGAGTTAATGGCAATTGTGCCAGCACCAGATTTCCCAACAGGAGGTCTCATACTTGCAAATTCTGGAATTTCTCATATGTTTAACACGGGGAGAGGTTCCGTTAAAATGCGTGGAAGGGCGGAAGTTGAGGAGCTTAAAACAGGTAGAGGTAGAATTGTAATAACAGAGATACCTTATCAAGTTGTGAAGGCTCAATTAGTGGAAAATATAGCAGATTTAGTGAAGGATAAAAAAATTGAAGGAATTTCCGAGATTAGAGATGAAAGTTCAAGAGAGGGTATTAGAGTTGTAATTGAGTTAAAAAAAGATGCAGATGGGACGGTTATCCTAAATCAATTATACAAATTCACGCAACTTGAGCTTAACTTTAGTGCAAATATGCTTGCCCTACATAATGGTAAGCCAGAAATGATGACGCTTCGCTCCGTTTTAAAAGCTTTTATTGAATTTAGAGAAGAAATTGTTGTTAAAAGAACAAACTACCTCCTAAATAAAGTAAAAGATAAAGCACATATTTTAATTGGGCTTTGCGTTGCAGTTGATTTTATTGATGAAGTTGTAAGAATTATAAGAGCAAGTTCTAGCACGGCAGAAGCAAGGGAAAATCTCTTAAGAGAAGAATGGATGGCAGAAAAGGTGACATCTTTAATTGCACTAGTGGGGGATAAAAGAAATGAAATTTCTGGGCAGAAGTTTAAATTCACGGAAGAGCAGGTTAAGGCTATTTTGGAGATGAGGCTTTCTAAATTAACAGGCCTTGAAAGAGATAATATAGTTAAAGAATTAGGTGAACTTTCACAGGAAATTAACAAATTTGTTAAAATATTAACGGATAGAGAAACCCTAATTGACTTAATTTACAATGAAATTCTAGAAATTAAGGAGAAGTTTCCTGTTAAGCGTCGCTCTGAAATCGTCTATGGTGCAGATGATGATGTTGATATGGAGGACTTAATTAAGAAAGAAGATATCGTTGTTTCCTTTACACTTCGTGGATACATTAAAAGAGATACACTTTCATCTTACAACGCACAAAAAAGAGGAGGTAAAGGTAAATTTACGATGAGAACGGCAGATGATGACGCAGT
>JBIKUA010000012.1:0-9747 GCA_044347825.1 Candidatus Deianiraeaceae bacterium
TTTGTGTTTAGTGTAAACAAAAGTAGTTTTAATTTCAAGTTTTATATTTTTATGACTGTAAGAATAGCAATTAATGGATTTGGTAGAATAGGAAGGTGCATACTTCGTGCTATATTTGAAGAAAAAATTGAAGGCATTGAAGTGGTGGCAATTAACGGACCTGCGGAAGTTAGCCAGCATGCACATTTGTTTCAATTTGATTCAGTGCACGGAACATTCAAAGGAAGTGTTGAATTTGATGAAAATAGCCTAACAATTAACGGTAAAAAAATTAAAGTTTTAAGAGAGAAAGAGGTTGCAAACCTTCCTTGGAAAGAAATGGAAATAGATGTTGTGATGGAATGTACTGGAATTTACACCTCAAAAGAAAAAGCTAGTTTGCATTTAAAACAAGGTGCTAAAAAGGTTATGATTTCCGCCCCTGCTAAGGAAAAAGATGTTAAAACAATTGTAATGGGCGTTAATCATAAAGAATTAAAAAAGGAAGATGAGGTAATTTCCATTGGTTCTTGCACCACAAACTGCCTTGCACCAATTGCAAAAGTGCTAGATGAAAACTTTGGTATAGTAAGTGGATTTATGACAACAATTCACGCTTACACGGGAGACCAAAACATTTTAGATGCTTCCCATAAAGGGGACTTAAGAAGAGCAAGAGCGGCTGCACTTTCTATGGTGCCAACTTCAACTGGGGCAGCGAAGGCTCTAGGGCTTGTTCTTCCAAATCTTGCAGGCAAGCTTGATGGAAGTGCAATTAGAGTTCCAACCCCTAATGTCTCCGTTGTTGACCTTTGCTTTACATCTGCAAAGCAAACAAGTGTAGAGCAAGTGAATGAAGCTTTAAAAAAGGCAAGTGAAGGAGAGATGAAAGGAGTTTTAGGGTTTGAGCCTAAGCCTCTAGTTTCTGTAGATTTTAAAGGTAATTCAAATTCAAGTATAGTTGACGCACTAGAAACAAAAGTAACAGGTGGAAACTTCGTAAGAGTGCTTTCTTGGTATGATAATGAGTGGGGGTTTTCAATTCGCATGCTTGAAGCCTCTAAACTTTGGATTTCTCTATGAAAGCTCTGAATTGGCTGGTGGATTTTATCTACGGAAAAGACTTCTCAAAAAAAGGCAAGAAAAAAGACTACTTTCTAATACCTCTCTACGCACTTTTAATTGCAATACTTTTTAGGTCGCTGTTGTTTGATAACTATCATGTTCCATCAGGTTCAATGAAAAACACTCTTTTAATAGGAGATAAAATCACCGTTTCTATGTTTTCTTACGGATACAGTAGATACTCCTTTCCTTTTGGGCTTGCACCAATAAAGGGGCGTATTTTTGCAAAACATAAACCTCAAAGAGGAGATATTATAGTTTTTAAACTTCCATCTCACACTCATATCAATTATGTTAAAAGATTGATAGGCTTGCCTAATGATAAAATAAAAATTACAAATGGAGAGCTTTACATAAATGGAGAGAGGGCAACAAGAGAATTTGTTGAATATGTTAAAGATAGTGAAATAGGTTTTGAAATAACGCTTTCTAAATTTAAAGAAACTCTTCCTAGTGGTAAAAGCTATGAAATTTTAAAATTTTATCAAAATGGAGAAGGAATTGTAGATAACACAAAAGAATTTGAAGTGCCAGAAGGTTATTACTTTTTTATGGGCGATAATCGTGATTTTTCTAAAGATAGCCGTTTTGAAGAGGTAGGTTTTGTAAAAGAAGAGCTGATAATTGGTAGAGTTGAGAGAATTCTTATATCATCCCCCTCTAGTCTTTTAAACATTTTTGACTGGCACAACATTCGTTTTAATAGAGTTTGGAAGAAACCTGATTAAAACATAGTTTGATAGGATTCTATGCTGTCACTACTACTGATTCTTCGGTCCTTATTATACGTTGTTGGGATTATACTTGTTTCACAGGATTCTCCGCTGTCACTACTACTGATTCTTCGCTCCTTCTTATCCGTTGTTGGGATTATATTTGACAAGTAAGATTTGAAGAGTTCACCGCCTTCTTGACCTGATATTTGTGAATATGTATTACTGATTTCGCTTGAATGGCTGTTATTAATTTGGGTTTTGTTAATATCAGCTATATCAAACATATGTATTTTATTAAAATAAGAAAGGAATTCAAAATAATTATATTTATTTTGAATAATGCTGTTGCCTTCTATTGATAATTCAGGATTTTGCGTTTCGTCAGCATTATCTGCCTTTGATGATAAATGACTTAATATTATTTCCGCATTGTCAGATGTATTTTGCAATTCATGAGCTAATGCATATAAATTAACTTCGTTGGCTTCACCATTACATTCTTTCTCTATTTCATCTATAATTCTCCTCTTATTAAATAAACTTAACATATTATTATTCAAAACTCTCTTGTCAACATCGTCAGCATAATACAATAAGTAAAAATAATTTATTTGATCTTCAATAAAGCGTTTTTGTAATTTTAGATATTCTTCTATACTAAGTGTTTCTTCCTGCAGTTTTTTATTTTCATTAGTGTTCAGACATCGTATATGTGGAACTCTCTCATTTATAAATTCTGCAAACTTCTTTCCACCTTGTTGAGCAAGTCCAGACCTTAACCCTTCTTGAATCTCTTTGACAGAAGTTCTTGGTTTCTGATATATTTCTGGAAAACGGGATTTAGTTAATGTTTCAAAGACACCTCTTGCAACACCTCTTGAAAGAGACATTGATAAGCCTTTTGCAACAGATTTAAGACCTTCTATACCGTTGGATTTCAATCCTTCTAGACTTTTAAAATTATTTATCAACTCTCCATATTTTATTCCTTGCTTTGTTTTTGTTCCAATAATGTAAGGTCTATTAAAAGATTCATAACGAAGAGTGAGTGCATTTCTAATATAATCGCTACCTGGTCCAAAAATTTTATCCAATGGCCATGCAACAATTGATGGAAGAAAGTTAAATGCAAGAACTGGAAAAGTGGCTCCTCCTGCAACCTCAACTGCATTATAACCTTGAGTGCTTAGAACCCCAGCTGAATAATCTTCAAGGAAATTTGGTATAAATCTTTCAGATATAAACCTAGATATTGCACCAGTAATGCCTCCTTCCTTAGAAAAAAAATTTTCAATTGTATTCATTCTAGCACTACTAGGCTCTATTAATTTTAGAATATTATCTGTAACTTCAGAATTATTAAAATTCTTACTTTTTGCATTTACAACCCGTCTTAACTCAGATAATTTTTTATCATTTTTGTATGTTAGAAGCGTTTTTAAAGATTGATCTTCAATATAACATCTTTGCTCTTGGTGAAATATCTTATCTATCAATGCATCAAAAATTGCTTCTACTGTTAAGTTAGTTACGGTAGTTGAAATATAACTTGACAACCCTATTATGGATCCCCATAGTGCTTGCTTTCCACCATGTTCTGCTAATATTTCAGGTTCTATATTGTCAATGTATGAATTAGTTGAGAATAAAAAGTGTCCTATCGGAGTATAATCTGCCATTGAAATCAATGCAAGCCAAACTGTAAATGTTGTTATGGCAGTTTTGGCAATTGACTTGGTATGCTCAATACCTTTGTCCATTATACTTATATCTTTAAGTGAAATATTGTTATCATTTAGTTCTTTACAAAATTTTTCAAAATTTTCATCAGTTATTATTGATTGCAAATACATCCTTAAATGCGTATCAACATCAAAGTTTCTTAGTATGTCAGTTAATAAAGTTTGAGTATCTAGATTTGTGATATTATCTAAGTTTTTCATCTCTATTATTTGCACTCTTACTTTATTAGGGTTTGCAAGAGATTGTCTTGGTTGTTGCATATGTAATAAAAATACTTATGTTTTAGAAAAAATAGTGCATTTTTATAAAAGTAAAGTATATTAATCTTATTTTAATTGAAAAATAGCAATTTTTAATTTATAATATAATATTTTTATATTCACGCCCTTGACATTAAATTAAGTCAAATTATATTAATTAATATTCATTCTTTTTACGTTATGACATACATTTGATTTGATGCAGAAATAGGAAAGGTTTTACACCTTGAATTCCAAAATTATTTTAATTTTTAGATTTAATTTATTATAAAAAAATATGAAAATTTATTACTCTACTGGAGCGGCTTCTCTAGCTGCAAGAATAATAGCAAATGAGTTAGAAATTATGAGTCAAATTGAATTCATAAAAGCTGACTATAAAACAAAAAAACTTGAAAATAACGAAGATTACAGAAAAATTAACCCTCATGGAATGGTTCCCGCTTTAGCGTTCAATAATAACGAAAAAGTGTTGACAGAAGTTTCTGCAATTTTACAATATTTAACTGAAGTGGTAAAACCTAATTCTGATTTACTACCTCCTGTTGGAAGTATAGAAAGATATAGAGTTCTTGAAGCTTTAAGCTTTGTTGCAACCGAACTTCATCAGAAACTTGATTCAGTAAGTTGGGTAAAGATTGCAGATGATGTTAAAAAAATCTTAATGGAAAGACCTTTTGAAAGAGTTCAGTTTCTTGAAAATCATATGAAGGGTAGGTTTTTTATAGCAAATAATAAATTTACAATCGCAGATGCTTACCTTTTTGTTATATATTCTTGGTTTGAAGAACTTGGATTGAAGATGTCAGATTATCCTAATATACAAGCAAGTTTTAATCACTTAAAGGAAAGACCTTCAATTAAAAAATCTTTAGCGCAAGAAGGAATAAATCTTTAATTGCATTTCTAAAACACAAATCTCAAAATATCTTCAAGGTATTTTAAAAATACCTTGAAATTGGCTTCAATAAAACTATATTCATTTTTATAACCATTTTATTTTTATGACAACATTTAAATTTGATGCAGAAATAGGAAGGGTTTTACACCTTGTTATTAACTCAATTTACACAAACAAAGAAATCTTTTTAAGAGAGCTTATCTCAAATGCCTCGGACGCAATAAACAAGAGAACTTATCTTTCACTTTCCAAACCTGAACTTTCTTTAAAAGAAGAACCTAAAATTGAAATTAAGATAAAAAGAGATGAAAATGCAATTGTTATAAGGGATAACGGAATTGGAATGAATGAAGAAGATTTAATTAAAAACATAGGGACAATTGCAAATTCTGGAACATTCAAATTTATTGAAAATCTAAAAAGTGAAGGCTCTAAGCAGGTTTCTCCAGAAAGCATGATAGGTCAATTTGGAGTAGGGTTTTACTCCGCATTTATGGTGGCAGAAAAAATTGAAGTTAAAACGAAAAAAGTAGGGGAAGATAGAGTTTTGCTTTGGAGGAGCGAAGGAAGAGACGAATTTTCTATTGAAGAAATTAAGGAGAACTTTAGAGAAGGAACGGAAATCAAGCTATTTTTAAAAGAAAATGAAAGGGAAGAATATTTGGATAAATTTAGGTTAGAACATATAATTAAAACATATGCAAATCACATATCTTTTGGCATATTTTTAGAGCATGAAGAAGGAATTGAGGCAAGTAGAGTGAACGAAAGTCAGCCTTTATGGGTTAAAAGCCCTTCTGAGATTTCAAAGGAAGAATATATTGAATTTTCTAAATCATTATTTTGGAGTCCAGATGAGCCATTTTTAACACTTCACAACAAGGTTGAAGGAATGCAGGAATACACAAACCTTCTTTTTATTCCAAGTAAAAGACCTTTTGACTTATACAATCCAGAGCGTAAAACAAGTATAAAACTTTATGTTAAAAAGGTTTTTATCACTGAAGAAGGGGTAAAAATTTTGCCAGAATACTTAAGATTTGTTAAAGGTATTGTGGATAGTGCAGACTTGCCTTTAAATATTTCTCGTGAAACACTGCAAAATAGTTCCATTTTAGCAAAAATTGGCAAATCTATAACTAAAAAAATCTTTGCAGAATTAAAGAAAAAACTAAATGAAGATAGAGCTAAATATCAAGAATTTTGGAAAGAATTTGGAAATGTAATTAAAGAGGGTTTATGCAGACCAGAAGAATTAAAAGATCAGATAATTGAAAGCTGTATATTTTACTCTTCAACTAAAAAAGAATATGTAACGCTTGAAGAATACATTGCTAGAATGAAGCCAGAGCAGGAAAATATCTACTATTTAACGGCAGATAGCATTGAAGATGGAATAAACAATGCAGGACTTGAGGCGTTTAAAAAAGATGATATTGAAGTTTTAATTTTAACTGATACGGTTGATGATTTTTGGACGACAGTTGTAACTGATTATAAAGAAAAGTCTTTCAAGAATATTGCATCTGCAGATGAAAAAACAGATAAACTCTTAAGCAAATCTGCTGAAAAAATTGAGGAGACCGAGGAGACTAAAAAAATAATTGAAATTTTCAATCAACATTTAAAAGGGCTTGTAAAAGAGGTTAAAGTTTCTCACAAATTAGCAGAAAGCCCTGTAATGCTTGCAACTGAAACAGGAAGTATGAGTATTAGAATGGAGCGTTATTTAATGGAGCAAAAACAACTTCATGCATCATCTAAAAAAATCTTAGAAATAAATACAAATCACGATTTAATTAAAGATTTACTTGTAAAAAGTGAAGCCGATGCCAAACAAGTTGTAATGAATTTATTTGATTTAGCTTGCATTGCAAGTGGAGAAAGCCTGCGTTCTGGTTCTGATTTTACAAAACGAATGTTTGCCTTTTTAACAGAAAAAAAATAAAAATTCAACTTTTTTTATTTTTTTAGTTGCATTTTTCAATTTATGTTTTAAAAATAACAAAACATAAATATTTAGTTTTATGCAATCACTTGTTAAAAATGAGTCTTCTTTTGATAAAGAGGTAAAAATGGCAAACGGTTCTTCTAACACGGAATCTGTTGTGTCTAATATCCTAGATATTATAAAACTACAGCAAGAGGCTCTTCCACTTGTACTTGAAAATAGCGAGAAATATGTGAAAGCAAAAGAAAAGGTTTTGAAACAACTCCCAAATATGTATAAAAATACGAGATTAACAAAGTATTTAATACAGCACAATCCAATCATTACAAAAATTGAATACAAAAAAATCAAAGGGTTGATGCTTAATATTGAAAAGCGAATGTCTTGGTATTTAAACATTGAGGAAGGAAAGGTAAAATGCTTACTAATTTCAATAAAAGCAAAAACTGCAAAGGAGGATTTAGTAAATGATGACCCAAAAAAGCATTTTTTTGAATACTACGCTAAATTTATTGTTAACGAGAAGGATGAAAGAAGGTTTATCACTATTCCATTAATAGATTTAAATATCTATGTTGTATAGTAAATCTCTTTACTCGGAAAGTGTGGAGATAGCAAAATTAGATGTAATTCTAGTTAAAACTTCCGCAAGTAACGGTGCCACTGATAGAACTTCTATCTTCCCACACATCCTTGCCTCTTCAGTTAAATTAATTGAGTTAGTAATGTAAAGTTTTGAAAGTTTAGAATTCTCTATTCTTTCTATTGCGCTACCTGATAAAACTCCGTGAGTTATATAAGCAAACACGGCTTTTGCACCAACTTCAATTAAGGCGTTTGCTGCGTTGCATAAAGTGCCTGCGGAATCCACTATATCGTCAATTATTATACAATTTTTACCAGCAACTTCACCAATAATATTCATAACCTCGGAAACACCAGCCTTCTCCCTTCTTTTATCAATAATTGCAATTGGAGAATTAAGTTTTTTTGCAACCGCTCTTGCTCTTGCAATTCCCCCTACATCAGGAGATGTAATAACTATTTCGTCCGCAGGTATAGAGTTTTTTATATGAGAAACAAAAATCGGTTGAGCATACATATTATCCACAGGTATATCAAAAAAACCTTGAATTTGCCCAGCGTGAAGGTCAATTGTTACAACATGATCCGCCCCTGAAGCCTCAAGTAGGTTTGCAACTAATTTTGCGGAAATTGGAGTTCTGGGAGATACCTTTCTATCCTGTCTTGCATAACCAAAGTAAGGCATTATAACAAAAATTGCTCTTGCGGAAGCTCTCTTAACGGCATCAATTGTAACTAAAAGCTCAATAAGATTATCATTTACAGGCTTTGAAGTAGATTGTAGAATGAAAACATCTTGCCCCCTTAAGCTTTCTTTAATTTCAACAAAAACTTCACCGTCGGAAAATCTCTTAATTTCAGCTTGAACGGGATTTTGTTTTAATATTTTGCATATTTCATTTGAAAGTAACGGATTGCTATTACAAACAACAATTTTCATTTTTTTAGAATTAAATTTAGAGCTATTAATAAATGTTTTTAGGCAGAAAGTCAAGATATAATCTTTTTTACAGAATCAATCTTTTCTTTTACTCCTTTCGCTTGTGGAACTTTTTGAATTACTTTGTCTTCATACTTAGTGAGCAAAAAGTAGCCTCCAATACCAAGAATTATAATAAACAAGATGCTCTTTTTTGGCAACATTCTAAAAATAGAAAGTATCATTCTTATATCCATAAAAATTTAAATTAATTCAGAAATAATTTTTGCAGAACCAAAAGAGAGTGTAAAGCCAAGAGCTCCATGCCCTCCATTGATAAAAAGATTAGAAAATGGTTTTGTTTTACCAACAATTGGCAGAGAGTTAGGAGCAAAAGGGCGGTTTTCCGTCCATTTATGCACTATACCGTTTCGTTTTAACAAAGGAAAGACTTCAAAAATTGTTTCTTCAAAATCCCTCATACGGCTAGCAATATAAGAAGGTTCTTCAACTCCAATATCAAAAAAACCCGCTACTCTCAAATAGTTTTTGTAAAGAGAATAGACCATCCTTCTTCTTCTATCAATTAAGCCAACAAAGGGGGCGTAATTTGATTTTTCCATATTAAAAGTATAAGAATACCCTCTAACAGGAAAAATTTGAAAATCAAGCCCTACGGTAGATGCCAACTTAGGTAAATCAGTTCCATTAGCACAAACAAAATAGTCCGCTTTTACTTGAGTGCCATCGTCAAGCTCCAGTGATGTTATTTTACCTCCCTCAGCATTAAGCTTTTTAACATCAGATTTAAAGTGAAAAGTCACTCCTCTTTCTTTTAAAATACCCTCTAATATCTTGCAAATATCATGACAGTTAGATGTTTTATCTTGCTCGTAATAAACAGAAAAATTAAATTTTGCCTCAAAGTTTGAAACATTTGGCTCTATTTGTAAAGTTTCAATACTAGAAAGCATTCTAAAAGGTTGACCGTAGAGCTTAGCTCTTTCTGCCTCTTCTTCAGCCTCCGCCTTTGTTTGAAACAAGTGCAATATACCAGAGTTTTTTATATACAATTCTAGATTTTCATTTTTTATAACTTCTTCTAGTGCTTCCTTACTAATTGAAGATATATCTGCCAAGGAAGAAATATGCTTTTTTATGTGGTGTATTTCATCTTTTTGAGCTTCTAAAATCGCTTTTGAAACTTCTCCTGACTTTATAACGCAGTCAAATTTCTGCTTAGATTGCAAAAAAGATTTAAGCCCCCTGCCCTGAAAATAAATTGGATAAATATGAGAAAAACTAATTTGCGACCCATTAGCAAGGCTTGCTCCACCTGCAACTCCTATTTTCTTTTCAAAAATTTCAACAGAAAAACCTTTTTTAGATAAAAAATAGGCCGTTAAAATAGCTATTACACCACCGCCAATTATAGCAACTTTAGTTTGCACAAGGAATAAAAATATAATTGTTTAGAGTTTAAAGCACTTTTTTTATTTTGGCAAGTAAATTTTTATCTAAAAATGCACGATTATATACAATTTGACTTGACATTCACTTAAACATCA
>JBIKUA010000129.1:0-2984 GCA_044347825.1 Candidatus Deianiraeaceae bacterium
ATAAGTCTATAAAATAATAAAAAACTTGATTTTTTATATTTTTATGTAAAAGTTAAGAATATAAGTCAGGTTAAATTTTTTTATAAATGAAGCTTTTAATAGTTGAAAGCCCAGCAAAGTCTAAAACAATAAATGGGTATTTAGGTAAGGATTTTAAGGTTCTTGCATCTTTTGGGCATATTATGGAATTACCTTCCAAAGATGGTTCCGTAGATGTGAATAATAATTTTGCGATGGATTATCAGATATCTGATAAATCACAAAAGGCTGTGAAGGATATTGTAGATTATGCAAAAGATGCAGATACTATATATCTAGCAACTGACCCAGACCGTGAAGGAGAAGCAATTTCCGCAAGTGTCTTGGAGGTTTTAAAACGCAAAAAAATTCCGCTTTCTAGTAAAAAAATTTATAGAGCAACATTTAACCAAATTACAAAAACAGCGGTATTAAATGCTATAAACAACCCTCGTGAACTTGATGAAAACTTAGTGGACGCTCAAAAAGCAAGGCTATCGTTAGATTATCTCGTAGGTTTCAATGTCTCTCCTGTGCTGTGGAAGAAGCTTCCCGGCTCTCGTTCTGCAGGAAGAGTGCAGTCCGTAGCTCTTAGAATAGTGTGCGAAAGAGAGCTTGAAATAGATGTCTTTAAAAAAGAAGAATACTGGACGATTGAAGCTGATTTTAAAGCAAAATCAAATGAAATTATAAAAGCAACTTTGGAGCATTTTGATGGCAAGAAATTGCAAAAATTTGATATACCAAACGAAGAAAAGGCAAATGCAGTGCTTGATAAAGTTAAAAAAAGTAAGTTCAATATTGCTGATATTTCCTCAAAAGAAACAAGGAGAAAGCCATATGCACCTTTTATGACTTCAACAATGCAACAAGATGCCTCAAGCAAGCTTGGATTTAGCCCAAAAAAAACAATGACAATAGCTCAAAAACTCTATGAAGGCGTTAGTATAAAAGGAGAAAATAAAGGGCTTATTACTTATATGAGAACAGATAGCCCCACAATTTCATCTGATGGAATAAAATCTATAAGAAGCTTTATATCAAGTGAATTTGGTGCAAAATACGAAACTGAAAAACCTCTAGTATATACTTCAAAAGCAAAAAATTCACAGGAAGCACACGAGGCAATTCGCCCTGTTGATGTAAGCCTTACCCCTGATGTTGTTAAGGGAATTTTAACGCAAGATGAGTTAAAATTATACACATTAATTTGGAAAAGAGCAGTTGCATCTCAAATGGCAGATGCAGTTTTTGAAAGCACAAAGTTAGAAATTGCAAGCCCAGAAGGTTGGATATCCTTTAAGGCAAATGGTAGCGTTATGGTTTTTGAGGGGTATCAAAAAGTGTATAACTATTCAGAAAGCGAAGATACAATACTACCTAAGGTTTCTAAAGATGAAATGCTTGCACTTGAGCAAATACTTCCTGTTCAACACTTCACCTCACCACCGCCTAGATACACAGAGGCAAGCCTTGTAAAAAAACTTGAAGAGCTTGGAATTGGTCGCCCTTCTACATATGCTTCTACTTTGGCAGTTTTGCAAGATAGAGAGTATGTTAAATTGGAGGATAAAAAACTAGTGCCAGAGGAAAGAGGAAGGATAGTAACTGCATTTTTAGAAAGCTTCTTCCCTCGTTATGTGGAGTATGATTTTACTGCAAAATTAGAGGAAGATTTAGACTTAATTTCAAACGGAGAACTCAAAAAATTACAATTTTTAAATGATTTTTGGAAAGGTTTTGAGGAAAATGTCAAAGAAGCACAAACTAAAAGCCCTATTGAAGTTTCTGAAGCTATAGAGAAAAAGCTTGAAAACTTCTTTTTTAAGGAAGGCACTAAGGAATGTAATGCTTGTAAAAAGGGAGTTATGCATGTTAAAGTTGGTAAATTTGGTCCTTTCCTTGCTTGCTCTAACTACCCCGAGTGTAAAAATATTATCAACCCAAATGCTGTTTCATATGAAAAAATGGAAGACAAACTTTTAGGGGAGGATAAAAAAGGAAATTCTATCTATCTTAAAAAAGGACCTTACGGATTTTATGTTGAGCTTGCAGATGGAAGTGCAAAACCAAAAAGGGCAAGCCTTGCAAAAGGAACGGATATTTCTGTTTTTACTCTTGAAGAGGCTTTAAGTTTGCTTATTTTTCCTAGAATAATTGGCGTTCATCCTGATGGAGGAGATGTTATTTCGGGTGTGGGACCTTACGGCCCTTATATCGGGTATAACAAAAAATATTATAGGCTTCAAACTAAAGAGCAAGCAAAAGATATAACTCTTGAAGAAGCGTTAGAGATAATATCTAAAGCACCTGTAAAAACATCTGCAAAGAAAAACGAGGAGGAAAAACCCGAAGCTTCTAAAAAAACCACTACAACTAAAGCAAAAAAAACTACATCAAAAACTTCAGCTAAAAAAGAAGCTCCAGCTAAGGCTAAAAAAACCACAAAAAAGAAGACTTCAAGTGAGTAATTATTATATATTTAGAACAAATTACATTAAAGAGAGAATTTTTACTTGTTAAATCAATTTAATTGTTTTAACATACTAATTATTTTTTATTTAATAGATGAAGCTTTACTACTTTAAAAATGCAGGTTCACTTGCGGTTAGAATTGTGATAAACGAACTGGAACTTGCATGTAATTATGAGGCATTGCAAAACATACAAACAAAAGATAAACAACTTGAAAGCGGAGCTGATTTTTCTAGCATATCTCCTAAAAATCAAGTTCCAGCACTTGCACTTGCAGATGGAAGAATTCTAACCGAAGTTTGGGTTATTATGACATATCTCGCAGAATTAAAAGGCGAAAAAAGATTACTAGGGGACGGATTTTTAAGATACAGAGTAATGGAATGGCTTAGCTTTGTTTCCACTGAATTGCATAAAAATTTTGTGCCTATTATCTCTCCCATTATTCCAGTTGAAGCAAAGCCTGTATTTAAAAAAATTCTTTTAAGTAA
>JBIKUA010000130.1:0-2966 GCA_044347825.1 Candidatus Deianiraeaceae bacterium
TAATTCGTTTATTTTCCGATCGTTTCTTATGTAGATGAAGTCGGCTATTGAAAAGATTATGAAAAGCAAGAGACTTGTAATTAAAGGGATGTTGCCCCAAAAGCTAAATGGAGTGCCGTTTGATTTTGCTTTTGGAAGCCTAAAATCTAGTATTTCTTCTGTAAAAAGTTTTGTTTGGGCTATTGTTCTGCCTACTTCGTCAAAAACGGCTGAAATTCCGCTGTTTGCACCACGCACAAGGGGGAGACCTTCTTCAATTGCTCTTACTCTTGTAATTTCTAGGTGTTGGAAAGGACCTGAAGATTTGAGATACCACGCATCGTTTGTGAGGTTTAAAATCCATTTTGTTTCAATTTCGCTTTTTTTGATGACATTTCCCGTGAAGGCAACTTCGTAGCAAATAAGGGGGGAAAATGGGGGCATAGATGAGGAGAGGGATATATTTTTGAGACCTTCCCCTCTTGAGAAATCTTGAATTTTGGTTGCAACTGCCTGAATTGGAATGAGGTTTTTGAAAGGGACGAACTCGCCGAAGGGAACGAGGTGGTTTTTATCGTATCCTATTATGCCTCCTGTGCTGTTGATGAAGGCGATGGAGTTGAAGATGTTGTAGGAGTATCCGCTTCTTTCCACTCTTATGGAGCCTGATGTGAGAATTTGCTCTCCTACTAATAGGTTTGAGATGCGGTTTTTAACTTCTTCGTCGTTGAAAAGTAGGGAATTTACGGCTCCTTCTGGCCATAATATTTGGGAGATGCCTTCAAGGGAGCGGGAGGTTGTGAGTTTGATGTATTTTTCTAGTCCTGCGTCTTTTCCTGTTTGTGAAGCGGGGGAGTTTCCTTGCACTATTCTTATTTTTACATCTTCAAATTCTGTTTTAAAGCTGGAGATTTTGGCAAATCCGAAGACGAAAATCAAAAATAAAAGTATGTTTTGAAATAGGAAGAATTTGAAGTATTTTATGAAGTCCCCTTTATCACCTGTTAAAAGTAGTAGGTGGAAGGAGGTTGCCCATAATATAACGATGAAGCTTAAGCCTAAAATTCCGATGATGGAGGTTATTTGAAGGAGGCTTAGGGAGAATGTTAGGGAGTATCCTAAAAAGTTCCATGGAAATTGGAAGATGAAGAGCCTTCCTACTTCAAAGAGCAACCAAATGGCTGCGAAGAAGACGATTTTGCGGACGGCGGAGGAGAATTGTGTGATTTGTAGGTAAAGTGGGAATAAGATTGCGGTGTAGATGGAGAGTATGAAGGGTATTCCTATAAATGCGAAGGGGAAGAGCCAGATGAAGTCTTTATCGTGGAGAACGGCAAAGCTTACCCAGTAAAATCCTACGGTGAAAAACCCGAGGCAAAACCAAAAACCAACCATGAAGGCTTGTTTTGAGGTTTCGCAGAAGTCGGTCATTCTTATTATGCTTGCAAAAGCAAATGGAAGTAGGAAGACTAAATTTGTGGGAGGAAGGGCTAAACCTGCTAACACTCCTAAAAATATTGAGTATAATGGTTTTGAAATTGGGTTTAAATAATAGAGAAAAAGCAGGTATTTATAGGCTTCATCGTTCCATCTTGTGTAGACTGCATCTAGTTTTGAAAAAAAATTATACATTTTTATTTACTTTTAAAATTATACCTAATACATATTAATTAAAAAAATAAAAATCAATAACCAAATGATGGAAAATTTTATTGACATTAAAGGACTTTTTAGTTTTACAAATTTAACGGTGCTACCTGCCCTTATGATTTTTTTAATATCCGCTTTGTCGGTTGTTTATAATGCTATTTTCACAAAAAATCATTTGAGGAGTGGAATTATGAGCCTTGCTTGTGCCTCCTCTATTATTGCGATTTTGAGTGTGAATTATATAGTTACATTTGTTGCAATTGAGGGGCTTTCTGGGCTTTGTTTTTTGCTTGTTTTGCTTTCTAAAAAGCTTAAGAGAAGGCTTGCGATAAGTTATTTTTTAATTCATGCGTTTGCTGGGGTTTTGATGGTGGTTGCAATAATGCTTAACTTTTATGATACGGGGTCTTTTGCTATACAGAAGGCGTCGACTGATTTTTTAACGAAGGATATAATAATGCTTCTAAGCCTTGCGATTAATGTTGCCTCCTTTCCTTTTACGAGCTGGTATTTTAGGACATATCAAAGGACGGACTCCTTCTCGCTTGTGCTACTTTCTGCTATTACAACGAAGACTTCCTTTTTTGTTTTGTGGAAGATAATTCCGGGGAGTGCTATTTTGTTTGAGATTGGTTTTATAACGCTGATTTTTGCTTTGATTTTTGGTTTTGTAACGACGAATATAATAAAATTTTTGCTTATTACATCTGTTGCGAGTATGGGATTTACGATTATGGCGGTTTCTTATCACGGGTTTTTGATAACAGATGGAATATCGTCTGAAATTAACTTTCAGCTTGTGTGGTATATAGCCTCTAGTGTGTTTTCTATTGGTGGCTTCCTTGTTTTGTATGGGTTTATTACTAATAATGAGTGTAGGGATAATAGCTTTTATTCTATTAGGAATTATTTTGAGGAGTCTGGGTCTTCCTTACATTTTGTTATACCTGCGATTGTTTTTGGTTTGTGCCTTGCTTCCTTTCCGCTTACGGCTTCTTTTATTGCTAAGGGTAATATAACGAAGTTTTTTGTGGAGGATAAAGCCTTGTATTATACGCTAAAGGCTTCTGGTATTGCTTTTATGATGTTTGCGATAAAGCTTATTATTCCTGTTTGTTATAGTGTTGAGTTTTTTCGTCTTGATAGTAAGGGCAAGAGGCTTGCGGGCATTTTATATGCTTTTGTTGGAATTTTGATGTTGATAAATATTGTGTTTTTTGTGATTTCTAGAACTAAGCTAAATCTTTTTTATATATCGGTTGAATTTTTTATATTTATAGCTTATTCTTTTGTAGCAGGGTTTTTATTATTTATGCTGGAATTTGCTTTAAAGGTGA
>JBIKUA010000131.1:0-2948 GCA_044347825.1 Candidatus Deianiraeaceae bacterium
AGGGAGTGATATTAATGCAGGAAATACGGATGGATGGTTCACGCAAGGATATAGAATTTTCTTAACCGCTTCAAATTCAAACTTAACAACATCAATATCATTCACAAAAATACAACTTAGAATACAGCACTTATCTTAAATTAAAAGCTTTCCTTCTTCTTTCACCTCTAAATCGCAACCGATGAAGTTTCTGTTTAGTATTTTACAGGCGGAGAAGACGGAAAATCCACCCGATGCTGGGTCTAACACTAAATCCCCCTCTTTTGTTGTAGCATTTATAAGAGCGGATTGCAGTTGCACAGGTTTTGAGTGAGGGTGGTTAAGTTTTATTTTCTCAAGCCAAACATCTGGTATATCATGCACGAGCCACGCTCCTTTTGCTCTTTTGGGAGATTTTTGAAAAATAATTAAATATTCTGCTTTTCTTCTTGTTCGGTATCCCATACCTATCTTGCCTTTATCCCAAGTCATCACATCAACGAGGTTTAGATTTGTGCCTTCCACCCAAGGAAGCGTGCCTTCTGCTAAATGGAATTTATCCACCCATAGCATTAAGTGGGCAGACGGCTTTAAAACTCTATCAATTTCCTTTATAAATTCTCTAATTACTTCCTCAGACATTTGAGTTAATAACGCCCTTTCTTTTTGCCTTGCCCCTTCGTTGCCGTATTTCATTTTATCCATTATGCCTCTGTATTGAGGGTCAAAAAATGCAAGGCTTATAGCTTCATTTGGAATTTTTGCAAGCAAATCCCTGCCATCCATTTGATTTTTCTTGTTTATATAAGGCTCAAGCTCTTTCATATTAAACAAAAGTAAGTATCTTATGATAAAATTTTACTTATATGATTTCTACCACTTCCATTATTAATCTTTTCCTTGATTTTACCAAATGATTTAGAATTTTTTGTAAAATTTTTAATATTATCTTTGTTTCTTTCTATTTCTTCAACAATAGGATTAAAACAAACTTCTAAAAAATCGCATAATTTTGAGTTTATTGTCTCACTAATTTGCTTATACACATTATCATAACCTTTACAATCTTTGCAAGATTCAAGTTGTTTTTTGAATTTTTGCCACATTCCGACTGTTTCATTTTTAAATGCATATGACAAAGCGGATAAAATAAGATAGCTTGAATCTACGATATAACTGAATGTTTGAAATGGATTATTTTCACCCAATGGAACATTTTTTAAAAAAGGAATTTCATTGAAAATTGATTTTGCCTCCAAATCTTTCCACTTCAAGTCCTTCCATTTTTCTTTTTGCTTCCTAAAAGCATCAATATTTTTCTTTATAATAACAAATATAAAAACCGATAAAACAATATCAAAAAATCTTGTTTTGCTAAATTTTTTTCCTTCACTTTCATCTTTTTTCTTTAAAACATCTTCCTTCGTATCAATTTCAAAGAGAGTTTTAAAATATGTTTCTTCATTCTCTTTTTTATTTTCTTCATCAATATTTTTAGAAATTTCAAAACTTAATACTTCTTTTATATTTTTTGATTTATGGGGTTCGCCACGAACTGCAATTAATATTTGCAATAAACTTTGAATTGTCAGTTTTATTACTTTTAAATCTTCATAATATTGATAGTTAAAATCCTTTATTTGGCGATTAAATTTTTTATATTCGTCGGTATGCCTCAAACCTCTTTTATGTTCGTAAAATATACCGATATCTTTAAATTTTTTATACAATGCTGTTTGCTCTTTATTGTTAGCTAGAAAATCAAAATCTTTAACTTGATTGCTAAAATTATTATATTTTGTTAAATCTTTTATAAATGTCCTATCCCCGTCTTTTCTTTGTATAACTTTACATAAAATTAATATTTTAGATAAATTAGCTTTAGTAATTTTTGCATTTACTAAAGTATTGATTGTTTGTGCACCATTAATTACTGATGGACTATCAATTATAATGCTATCTTCTTTTATTTCACATTTTTTGCAGGTTATTGTTATTCCGTTATTATAATAATAAAATAAATCTGGTTTTGACTTCGCTGTTTCTTCAATTGCTTTGTGAACCTTGTTTGTTCCTAATTTGTATCTTACATTATTATTGTAAAGAGATAAGGAACTTTTCTCAGGATTTTGTGCTTTAACATCATTATGTAATTTTATCAAGCTTTCCCCTTCCACAATTCCAATATAGCTACTTCTTTCATTTGATGTTTTTACTTTTGAAAAATTTGCACCATAAAGAGTATATCTACCTTCTACATTATTTTCTTTAGTTTCATCATTTTCAATTTCTCCATTATCTTTATATTCAAGATATTTATTATATATGTCATCAAATGAATATAGATTGATTTTTAAACTTTCAGCCTGCTTTAACTTTTCTTCTGGCTTTTTAATCCCCATATAAAAGTAATGTAATTCAACTTCATAATTATCTTCTTTTTTACCTTGAATATTTAATCTTTCTGTTTCAACTCTTTCATTTTTACTTGGAATATTTATCTTTTTTTCAAAATTAGATAACTTATCAAGTTCAGTAGGAATTAAGCTTTCAATACTTTTAGAGCTATCTATGTCAGTCGTTTTAAATTGGCAAATATGAATTTTTTGGTTATCATCATCGTAAAAAATAGCATCAGCTCCCCTATCATTAGAACCTAAACCGTCAACTGCATCCACTATATTTTCATCTTCTAAGCTAAAAAATATTTTTAATATAAAGTAGTTAAATTTTTCATAAATTGTTAAAGCCTCTCTTTTTTCAAATTCTCGCTCAGTTGCTTCTTTTAAATCTTTAAATTTATCTTTAGTAGTCATACAAAAATACAAACCTTACCTCCTCGCCCTCGCTTCAAGCTCGTGCCTAAAGTGGCGAATAAGCCCTTGAATAGGCCAAGATGCGGCGTCCCCAAAGGCACAGATAGTATGCCCTTCTATCTGCTTTGTTAAATTTAGCAAGGTAGATAGAAG
>JBIKUA010000013.1:0-9601 GCA_044347825.1 Candidatus Deianiraeaceae bacterium
AGATTTTGTCAAGTTTTTTTCAATCAAATCTAGTAAATTTGGAAAGAGTTTTTCTAGATTTTCTTGAATTAAATCCCACTCATCAGTCTTGAATTTTGAAAGCACAAAATTGGAAACATCGTTTTTAAATTCAGGTCTCCCCACTCCAATTCTAATTCTAGCATAATCTTTTCCTATCATTTCATCAATAGATTTTAAACCATTATGCCCACCTGCCCCACCACCAATTTTGAATTTTAATCTTCCACATTCTAAATCTATATCGTCGTGAAAAACAAAAATATTTGAAATAGGTATCTTGTAGAAACGCATAGCTTCAAGCACAGCTTTACCTGATAAGTTCATATAAGTTTGAGGTTTTATGCAGATGATTTTTTGCCCTTTAAAATCAAGGCTAAACACAGATGAGCTAAATTTTAGAACTTCATTTTGAGGAGCTTCAAGATATTTTGCAAGCAAATCTAAAGCTAAAAACCCTGCATTGTGGCGAGTTTTAGCATACTCTTCACCTTTGTTTCCAAGCCCCACAAATAATAGCATAATCAAGATTCTAGCTCTCTTTTTGCATTTGCCATACTTTTTGAGTTTCTAGAAATATAATCTGCCATGTAGAAGCTCTTTTTTGAAATTGAGAATTCGCCAGAAATTTCCGAAGAATGAGAAATTTTTGGACAAATATTCGTTGTATTTAAACTGAAACTTAACTTGTATCCTAAATTTTCTGCTAATAATTTTACAATTTCTACATCATCTTTCGCATCCCCAATTGAAGGCACTACTTTTGCAGTTTTAAGATGCTTACCTTCTGTATTTGTAAAAGTTGCAACCTTCTCGGTATGTGCGGTTGAAGGGAAGATAACGCTAGCAAAAGGGGCGATTTTATCTCCATGAGAACCTTGATAAATTATGAAGGTACTTTTTATTGCTTCTACATCAATTTCATCGGAGCCTAGGCTGTAAATTGCTTTAATTTCCCCTGATTTAGCCTTGTTTAAAATTCCATTAATACCTTTTTCGTAGATAAGTTTTGCATCAAATCCCGATGTAAGGCTAACATTTGTATGAAGAATATTAAAACCATTCCAATTATCTTTTTTTAGATGTTTGTTTGCAATTTCAAGTAAAACTTTATGCACAGATACACCATCATCTCCTGCAAATGCCTCAAGCCCTGCAATAATCATTGGCTTTTTTGCTTTGGAAAGAATTGATTCTAATTCACTTCCTTTTAAAAGAGATTTTTCCCTTCCAAGGTAATGGTATTTATAAGCTAAATCAACCTTTTCTCCAATTACATAAACTGGAATTTTCCTTTCTAGAACATTTCTTCTAATTCTAGCATTTAAAACTGGACTTTCTTGCTTTAAATTTGAATTTACAATAACTAGTAAATCTGCCTCTTCAACACCTGTGATTTTAGAATTGAAAAGATAGTTTTCTCTGTTTGTAATATCAAGATTGATATTTTTTTGCCTACATTCTCCATATTGCGAACCAATATTAGAAAGCAAGTTTTTGACTGCAAATATGGTTTCTGCGTCTGTGAAATCACCTGTTATTACACCAAATTCACGAGATACATCAAGGCTTTTTAGCTTAGATATAGTAAAATCCATTGCTTCCTTAAAAGACGCCTTCACTAACTTGCCATCTTTTTTGATATAGCAACCATCAAGCCTTTGGCTTAAAAGTCCATCAATTGCAAAACGGGATTTGTCAGAAAGCCATTCTTCGTTAATTTCTTCATTAATTAAAGGCAAAACTCTTACTACCTCTCCGTTTTTAGATTGCACAGAAATGCTGGCACAAAGCCCATCAAACACATCAATAGAATTTGTTTTTTTTAACTCCCAAGGGCGGTATTGCATAGCATAAGGCTTTGCAGTTAAAGCTCCCACAGGGCAAAGATCAATTATATTTCCTGAAAGTTCGGACTTAATTCCAGTATTTAAAAAAGTTGCAATTTCGGTTTCCTTTCCTCTATTAAATGCTCCAATTTCACTTGTTCCTGCCACATCCTCCATAAATCTCACACATCTAGTGCAGTGGATACATCTTGTCATTTGGGTTTTTACAAAAGGTCCCATCGCTTTTTCTTCAACCGCTCTCTTGCTTTCTGTAAACCTAGAGCCATCTTTTCCATATATAAATGCCTGATCTTGCAAGTCGCACTCACCTCCTTGGTCGCATATTGGGCAGTCTAGTGGGTGGTTGGCAAGTAAAAATTCCATCACTCCTTCCCTTGCTTTTTTAACCATTTCAGTTTCTGTTTTAATGGACATACCTTCTGCCACATTAATAGCACAAGATGCTTGAGGTTTTGGGGGGCCGGGGGCAATTTCTACAAGACACATACGGCAATTTCCCGCTATTTGAAGCCTCTCATGATAGCAAAATTTAGGAACTTGAATACCCTCTTTTTCTAACGCTTGAAGAACTGTAAGACCTGCCTCAACTTCTTTTTCAACATCATTTATTAAAACTTTAACCATTTTTTCCACAATTAAATTCAAATCCAATTATTTTTTTATTTGCAAGGCACTCTGCCTTATTGTTTTTACTTTGCACCACTATGCTTGAACTTTCGGTGTTTTTATACTCATTCATTCCAGAACTTAAATCACGATAGCTAAACTTTGCTACTTGAATTAAAAATTCTCTAAGACCTGTAACTTTGGCAATGTAAGATGCCTCGTAGTAAATATAAAGGGGGCGTGAGAGCTTATATTTACCTAACACTATCTCTTCCTCACCAACTTCTACTCCATCTATAGGAATTGAAGAAAACTTTCCGCTATTTTCAAAAAACGCAAATCGCAAAATTGCAATTGAGCCTTTTTGCAGTTCAACTTTTCTTGCTATTGCTGTATCTTGGTCTGGCATTTGAATGTAAATATCGTCCCTTAAGGTTCCGCACTCATCTTTAACATTTTTGCCAATTGATTGAAGGTAAGAGGAAATTTCCTTAATGGATGCACACTGTTTTTGGATAACTTCTCTGAAAAAATCAAATGTTCCAGAATTGGAATTAGGACCATAAATTACAATTTTAGATTTTGGTAGGCCGTCTTTCACTCCACTCCAAGTTGTAATTTTATTTTCCACAACTTGCCCATTTACAACTATATATTTTGATAAAGCTTTTTGCAAATCTGCGATTGTAAGCCCTATATTATTGAATGTTGTGTCGTTTTTGGAGAAAGCAAGAACAATTCCGTCAAGCCCTAGGGTTATTTTTTGCAAATCTCTTAATCCATTATGTTTACAGTTTTCTATTTCTTTTTGAGTAATTGGCCTAGAAGCATTAACGATATCGGGAGAATTTGAGCTAAAAGATTTTTTACAAAATGCGTCAAAACCCGCACCCGTGCCTACAGATTCAATAATTGGATTTTTCTTGAAAGATTTTTTAACATCTGCATCAGAATTTTCATAAATATAAGATATAATAGGATAAACTGAGGCCGACCCCGTTATACGAATGACATCTTTACTTTTAGCAAAACTTAAAGAATTCATCAAAAATAAGCCACAAAAAATAATCAAAAGCCTCATAGTGCAAAAAAGTTTTAATAGCAGATAAACCTGAATTATTTATTTTGCAAGAAATTTTTATAAACAATTTTTTATAACTTTTTTATAGTATTTTTTGCTTGACATATAAATTTTTTCTTATTGTAGTTATAATAAATTAACGAAAACTTGTTTATTTCTTGTTATGAAAAAAGAAAGAATTGCGATTATAGATGGTCTCCGTACGCCGATGGGTAAAGCTGGAGGAATTATGAGGTCTCTTCAGGCTGATGAACTTGGAGCAATTGCCTTAAAGGAGCTTGTAGCTAGATTACCTTTTGAAAAAACACTAGTTGATGAGGTTGTAATTGGAAATGTGGCACAACCAGCACACGCCGCAAACATCGCAAAAGTAATTTCAATTTATGCAGGAATGCCAAAATCTTTGCCTGCATTTACGGTTCATAGAAACTGTGCTTCAGGTATGGAAGCTCTATCTTCTGCTTCCGTCAGAATTCGTGCAGGAGAAGGCAAAATTTACCTTGCTGGAGGCGTAGAGAGTATGTCTAACATACCGCTTCTTTTTAACAAGAAAATGACCGCTTTTTTTGAGCAATTAACGAAGGCAAAAACCTTAGGTCAGAGGCTTTCTGTTTTAACATCCTTCCGTCTTTCTTTTCTTTCCCCTATTATCGGCCTTGTTTCTGGACTTACGGACCCTACCTGTGGGCTAATTATGGGGCTAACGGCGGAAAATATAGCTAGGGATTTTGGAATTTCAAGAGAAGAGCAAGATGAATTTGCTACCGCTTCTCACAATAAAGCTGAAATGGCAACAAAAAATGGCATTTTTGCACAAGAAATTTTACCAATTTGCGTAGATAAAGAAAAGGGAACATTTGCAGAAAAAGATGAAGGAATTAGAGAAGAGCAAACAAAGGAAAAGCTCGCTAAATTAAAGCCTTATTTTGAAAAACCACACGGAACTGTAACAGTAGGAAATTCCTCTCAAGTGACGGATGGAGCTTGTATGCTTGCCCTGACATCAGAGACTAACGCTCGTGAAATGGGGCTTTCTGTTCTTGGATACATCAAAGATTATGCGTATTCTGGCTGTGATAACACGAGAATGGGGCTTGGTCCTGTTTTTTCAACTCATAAATTATTTAAGCAAACTGGAATGAAGCTTTCCGACATCGGTCTTTTTGAAATAAACGAGGCTTTTGCAGCTCAAGTTATTGGCTGTGCGAAGGCGTTTGAAAGTAAAGATTTCTTTGATAAAAACCTAAATGGAGATGCTCCACTTGGAAGCATTGATATGGCAAAATTAAATGTGAACGGAGGAGGGGTTGCACTTGGGCATCCTGTTGGAATGACGGGAGCAAGGCTTGTGCTTCACGCTTTAAAAGAGATGAAAAGGAGAAATGTCTCCACAGGTCTTGCTTCGCTTTGCATAGGCGGTGGGCAAGGAGCGAGCTTTATTTTAGAATTATAATTTTGCAATTTTATGATGGAAAAATTTGAAAATTTGGTCAACGAATTTCCTAAAACTTACAATAGTTTTAGCGTGAAATATCAAGGTGAAGTTGCCTTTTTAACTTTTGATTTAATAGATGAAAAAATCAACAAACTTTCCTCACCTGTATTGAGAGAATTTGAAGATGCTCTTGATATACTCTCTAAGAGAAACGGGCTTAAGCTTCTTGTTGTAAAATCTGCTAAAAAGGATATTTTTATTGCAGGTGCCGACATAAAAGAGATAGAGAATTTAAAAGAAGAAGAGGAAGCGAGAAACTTGGTTGAAAAAGGGCAAAAAATCGTTACAAGCCTAACAAAAATGCCATTTAAAAGCCTTGCAGTAATTGATGGAGCTTGTATGGGTGGGGGCACGGAGCTTGCACTTGCTTGCACATTTAGGATAGCGTCTGATAATTCTAAAACAAAAATTGGTCTCCCTGAAGTTAATCTTGGTATTTTCCCTGGTTTTGGAGGGACGCAAACCCTTCCATCCTTGATTTATCTGCCAAATTCACTTGATTTAATACTTTCTGGTAGAGCTTTAGATGGAAAAAAAGCAATGAAAATGGGAGTTGTGGACGATTGCTACCCTAAAGAATACGAGGAGAAAGTTTTAAAAGATTGGGTTGAAAAAATCATAAAAGGGGAAACAGCAAGCATTTTTGCCAAAAGAAGAGCCAAAAAACCTTTTATAGAGAAGCTTCCTTTTGGAAAAACCTTGATTTTCAAGCAAGCGAGAAAAAGCCTTCTTGCTAAAACAAAAGGTCATTATATGGCTCCTGTTAAGGCTCTTGAAGTGATTGAACAAACATACAATATGGAGCTTGATAAAGGCTTAAAAATAGAGCTTGATAACTTTCTAAAATGCGTTGTAAGCCAAACTTCAAAAAACTTAATTAGCCTTTTTTACACAAGCGAAGAATTGAAAAAAGAATATGCGGAAGTAACGCCAAAAAATATAGAAGAAACCTTCCTTTTAGGGGCGGGAGTTATGGGTGGTGGAATTGCTCAGCTCTTTTCTCATTATGGTTTTTCCGTGCGAATGAAGGATATTTCTTTAAAAGGGCTTGAAATTGGCTTTAAGCAAATTGGAGAAATTTACAAAGGTTTATTAAAAAAGAGGAGGTTAAAAGAGCAGGATTTAACCGCAAAATACTCTAAAATTACAACAACCACAAACAACTCTGGAGTTGAAAAAGCAGATTTAATTTTGGAGGCTATAATTGAAGATTTACCAATCAAGCAAAAAACACTTCAAGAAATTGAAAATATTGCTAAAAAAGAGGCAATTATTGCAACAAACACCTCCTCTCTTTTGTTAAAGGATATTGGAAGCGTGCTTAAAAATCCGCAAAATCTTGTGGGTATGCACTTTTTTAATCCTGTAAATAAAATGCCACTTGTGGAGGTTGTAAAGGGCGAAAAAACAAGTGAAGAGGCAGTTTCCACTATTGTGAACCTTTCTCGCAAAATGGGTAAAACCCCAATTGTGGTTGGGGATAGTGCTGGTTTTGTTGTAAACAGACTTCTTTTAACCTTTATGAATGAAGCATTATTTTGCCTTGAAGAAACTGGAGATGTTGAAAAAATTGATAAAATAGTAACCGATTTTGGAATGCCGATGGGACCCTTCCTTTTAGCTGATGAAGTTGGAATTGATGTGGCTTATAAAGTGAGTAAAAATCTTGAAAGTTTTTACGGTGAAAGAATGAAACCTTCTTTTATTTTGGGTTTAATTTATAACGAAAAAAAATTGCTTGGTAAAAAAGCTGGTTTAGGTTTTTATAAACACGAAGGTAAAAATACTTCATTAAATCAAGAGCTTGCTACTGAAATTCGCACAAAATCCGCAGGTAAATCAATTGAAAGTAATGAAATGCTGGAGAGATGTCTTTACTTGATGATAAACGAAGCGGGGCGTGTTCTTGAAGAGAAAATGGTGAAAAATGCAAGGCAACTTGATATGGCAATGATAATGGGAACGGGCTTCCCTCCTTTTAGGGGCGGTCTACTTAAGCATGCTGATAAAGTTGGCATCAAGGAAATCGTTTCTAAATTAGAAGAATTTAGCACGAAGTATGGCACAAGATTTACTCCGTGTTTTTACCTGCAAAATATGGTAAAGGAAGGAACTAACTTTTATTTATAAATATGATTACATTGATTTTTGTGATAGCTGTTTTTGTTTTAATTCATTTTAATGCAAAAGCTTTCATTATTGGTGTTGTTTCTGCCATATTTTTTGGTTATTATCAACATACAGTTTCTATGGTGCTTGCAATAGCATTTACCATAATTTTTTGCATACCTTTCATTAGAAAGTTCCTACTTTCTGCACCAATTCTTGCGTCTTTAAAGAAGCTTCAAGTTTTGCCAAAAATCTCGGAGACAGAAAAAACAGCCTTAGATGCAGGCACAACTTGGGTTGAAGGGGAGTTTTTTCAAACCATTCCTAATATTAAAAAGATTTTAAACGAGCCATTTGAAGGATTGAGTGAGGAAGAAAAGCGATTTATGGAAACAGAAGTTGAGGAGGTTTGCGCGATGACTTCCGATTATAAAGTTTTTGAAGAGAAGGACTTATCCGCTGAAGTATGGCAATACTTAAAAGAAAAGCGATTTTTTGGAATGATAATACCAAAAAAGTATGGTGGGCTTGAATTTTCCGCTAATGGTCAAAGTGCAATTGTGGGTAAGTTAGGCACTAGATGTCAGGTTCTTTCTATCACTACTATGGTTCCAAACTCTCTTGGGCCCGGAGAATTGCTTTTAAAATATGGGACGGAAAAACAAAAAGACTATTACCTACCTCGTCTTGCTGATGGTAGAGAGATACCGTGTTTTGGATTAACCGAACCGTCCGCAGGTTCTGACGCCGCATCTATCCAATCAAGTGGAGAATTGTTTAAGGGCGAGGACGGCAAGTTAAAAATTCGTCTCAATTTTGAAAAACGATATATCACGCTTGGTGGAATTGCAACTGTTATAGGACTTGCTTTTCAATTAAGAGACCCTAACAACCTTTTACCTGCTGGCAAAAAACTTGGCATAACATGCGCCTTATTAAAAGGTGATTTAGCTGGAATTACAAGAGGGAGGAGACATATGCCGATGTATGTTCCCTTTATTAACTCGCCTATTTGGGGGAAGGATGTTGTGATTTCGGTTGAAGAAGATGTAATAGGGGGTGAAAGTGGGCTTGGCGAAGGCTGGAGAATGTTGATGGAGTGCCTTTCTGTAGGGCGTGGAATTAGTTTGCCTGCAATTGCTACGGCGGCTAGTAAGTTTTCTACAAAATACACACTTATGTACTCTTATATCAGGAGGCAATTTGGCTTACCTATAGCAAAATTTGAGGGAATTGAGGAGGTTCTTGCTAATATGATTGCAAACTGTTTTACGATTGATGCAATGAGAATTTTTACCGCAACCGCAGTAAAGAACGGTCATAAACCTTCAATTACAAATGCAATTGTAAAATACCACGCTACGGAAATTTCTAGAAAAGTAACAAATGATGCGATGGATGTTTTAGCTGGAGCAGCAATTTGCACAGGTCCTAATAATGCTATAGCGCATATTTACCTTGGAATTCCAGTTGGAATAACGGTTGAGGGGGCAAATATTTTAACTAGAAGTCTACTGCACTTTGGTCAAGGTTTAATGCG
Organism: Candidatus Deianiraeaceae bacterium; assembly: GCA_044347825.1. Taxonomy (GTDB): domain Bacteria; phylum Pseudomonadota; class Alphaproteobacteria; order Rickettsiales; family Deianiraeaceae; genus CAZFPN01. The sequence goes on from JBIKUA010000013.1 coordinate 8,700, forward strand.
TTGTCATCCATTTTTATACAATGAAATGATGGCTATTCAAGAAGGAAATATCACAAGTTTTGATAAGAATTTTTGGGGACATGTAGGTTCTTTTCTAGCAAAGCGTGTGCGTTGGTTCACTTTATGCTTCAAAGAAGGATTTTATATTCTTGCTAACATTTTTTACAAGCAAAGCATTGTTTGTAGATATACTGCAAAAATGGAGAGAATTTCCGCAAAATTTAGCTTTTTAGCAGATTTGGTGCTATTGATGTATGGTGGTGGTTTTAAAGCGAAAGAAAAATTGAGTGGAAGATTTGGAGATATTGTTTCTAATCTTTATATTATGTCTGCTATTTTGCGTAAATTTAAGGCAAATGATAGCAAGAAAGAGCTTGAACCGATAGTTGAATATGCTCTTGAAAACTGCCTTGCAAATATTGATAAAGCAATACTTGAAGTTTATGCAAATCTTTCTCATAATGCATTTATTAACAAGTTGACAAAATTTATCTTTTTATTGGTTCCACCTGCAAGAGAAGCGAAGATTTTGAAGGATAAAATCTCTTACAAAACGGTTAAAGCGGTTGTTGAAAACAAAGATATATTTGACGATTTATTTGCAAATATTTTTGTATCTAAAGAAGAAAATGACAGGCTAAACCTTTTATCTCAATGCTTTAAAGATTCTCCTAAGGCTTATGTTATAATCAAAAAATTAAAGTCTTTGAAGAAAAAGCACGATGCGGCACTTGCAGAAGGTTTAATAACCAAAGAGGAATTTGAGTTTATCAAGAATTGGGAATCGAAGGCGTTTGAGGTGGTTCAGGTTGACCATTTTCCTTTAAAATCTAACGCTTTATAAACATTTTGCTGGATTAATAGGATTTTTACCCTTTCTAATTGAAAAGTAAAATTTCCCT
>JBIKUA010000132.1:0-2929 GCA_044347825.1 Candidatus Deianiraeaceae bacterium
GGCTCTATTGGTAATTTATGCTTAGCTTCAAGTGCGCCGTGAAGTCCGTTGCCAAAACGCCTCCCTTCGGAAATTCTTCCTGTGAATTCATCAATAATGAGAACTTTTCTATCTTTTACTATGTAATCAACATCTTTTTTAAAGAGCTTTTCTGCCCTTAGTGCTTGATTTATAAAGTGGATAATTTTGCCGTTTCTAAAGTAAATTTCGGGCTTTATTACGCTATCCATGTAGGAGCTTTCTCCAAAGAGGGTTTCGTCTTTTCCTATAACGCCTATTTTTTTAAGCTCTTCTTCAATTTTTGTGTATCCTTGCTCGGTTAAATAGGCGGATTTTTGCTTTTCGTCTAGTTCAAAATCTTCGTCTTGAAGCTTGGAAACAACAAATGAAGCTTCGTTATAAAATTCAAAATTATGCTCCGCTTCGCCAGAAATTATAAGGGGCGTTCTAGCTTCGTCAATTAAAATGCTATCAATTTCATCAACTATTGCAAAGCTAAGCTCGTGAGGTATAAGACCCATATCTTCAAAGCGAGTACGCATGTTATCACGCAAGTAATCAAAACCTAACTCGTTGTTTGTGGTGTAGATTACATCTTTATTGTAATGCTCCTTCCTTTCTTGAGGGGCAACTTCGGATGTTATGAAAGTGGAGGAAACTCCTAGTAAATCGTAAAGTGGCTTGAGGTGGCTTGCATCTCTTTTTGCGAGGTAGTCGTTTGCGGTTACAACATGGACTTTTCCCTTTAAAGAATTGAGATAAACGGCAAGGGTTGCAACTAGCGTTTTTCCTTCTCCTGTTTTCATTTCCGCTATCATACCTTCGTGAAGAACTATTCCGCCAATTAGCTGAACATCAAAATGCCTAAGCCCTAGGCTACGAATTGAGGCTTCTCTAACAAGTGCAAAGCATTCTGGAAGCAGGCTTTCTAGCTTTTCTCCGTTTGTAAATCGTGCTTTAAATTCCTCTCTTTTTGCTGTAATTTCGTTGTTTGTAAGTTTTTTAACTTCCTCTTCTAATGAATTTATTTTTTGAACGATAGATTTATAACCCTTGATTTTACGCTCATTTCTTGTGCCAAAAACTTTAGAAAGTATATTTAAAAACGCCATTTTCCTATTTATATTGTATGCTTAAAATTTTGAGAAAAATTTAGTTAAATGTCAATATATTTTTTTATTTTTGGAATTTTGTTGGTTAATTTAGAAGGCTTGTGATTTTTGATTGAGAGGAAATTAAAAATAAAAACCTTTCCTCAATGTTTTTGGCGAATTATGATTTTCTACACTAACATTATTAGAAGTTTTGCTACTAATATTTTCCATTGGTATTGAATTCGTATCTGATTCCATATCAAGCCTAACATTTGTAATATTATCGCTGTTTATTCTGCTTGAATTTTGTTGAATTACTTTATTTAGCTCATTGCTTAACTTTACCAAATTTTCATTTTCTGAGTCTTTAAATAATGTTATTTCATTATTAAAATGCGCTGATACATTAAAAGAATTTGTATTTGGTTGAATATATGAAACTACCTTTGGAGCAATCTTGGAGCCAAACGCATGAAGTAACGAAGCAGAAATCAAAACGAAGCCAAGGTTAATTCCAGATTTGTCGGGACGAAATTCTTGATTTGTATTGTTGCCAACTTGCCCATTATCCGATGGATAGATAAGACCTACTAAATTTTTACCCTCTGTACTAATAATAGCAAGCCCCGTACCAACTATTGGACTAGAACAAACCTTTCCCGCACTATCCATTATAGTGCTTAAAGCATTTCTTAGCTTGTTAATTCCATTTTTTAAATGATGACCTTTATTTATCTCTTGATACGCCTCCCTCATTAAACTATCTGGAAGTGTAACAAATACATCACTGTTATTTGTAAATTTTTTTACATTTGCTGTTATTTCCGAGTCGTAGTTTGCGTTAGTTTTGCTCTCTACTTCAATAATGCTATCGGGGCTTTTGCCTTGTCTTTGCAAGATAGATAATTGATTTTCAAATTCTTTTTTTGTTAAAAATATGTAATTTGTCATATAAAATTATGCATTAATTAGTTATGCTAATCTTAGAAAGAATACTTTTGAAAAAGTCAAGGGTATTTAGGGGGTATTTAGGGAATTATTTTTAAAAATGCCTTTAAGTAAGGCATAAATTTGAATTATTTATCTCCCATTTGTTTGAATTTGATGATTTTGTAAGGTTTTGTGCCTTCATCTTTTTGCTTTCCGCTTAAGTTCGGGTGCCTATTTAATTGATTTACGGTTGCGTAGACATATCCATCTTGCGATGCAAAAAGCCCATCAACCCATTTTAATTCATCAGATTTAATGTAGCTTTCGTATTTTTTGTTAGATAAAACGCCTATTTCACCTCTATCAACATCTCCAACATAAATGTTGCCTTTGCTATCTATTTTAAAGCCGTCGGAGTGAGGTTTGTATCCGTAATTTTCAATACCTCTTTCAAGTTCTGCATCAGAAATTGAGAAGTTTTGAAGAGATTTAGATTTAATTCTAAATACAGAGCCTTCGCTCATAGAACCAAAATACACCCACTCGTTGTTTGCATCTATCGTAATTGGGTTTAAGCCTAATTTTGCTGGCTTTCCTCCCTGAATAACATCTCTTCCTTCTGCCTTAAAAACAGTTTTTGCTTGCAGGAATTTACTGTTGTTTAGCATTCTTTTTGCCTCACCCGTTGTAAGGTTAATGGAGATAATAGCTGGGCTGTGAGGTGCTTCTCCAATTGTCATATCTGCGATGTAAGCAAAATTAGAGGCTTCATCTATTGCAAAATCTTGCGTGAATGAGTTGGAAGCTAAAACATCGTTTGAAATTGGAATGATTTTTTCTAGCTTTTCTGTGTTTAAATTCCACACTATAAATTTAGGGCTAACTTTTTTACCAGCAACTTCTCC
>JBIKUA010000056.1:0-5411 GCA_044347825.1 Candidatus Deianiraeaceae bacterium
TATTACAAGTTGACCTTTTTTCACTCTCACATCTTTTAAATGACCGTAAATGGAAAAGTAATTATTTATGTGGCGAATGATAATTAAATTGCCATAATCGGAAAATCCATCTCCAACATATGCAACCTCTCCATTATTTGAGGCTCTTACGACCTCTTCTTTTTTGGTTTTAAAAATTATACCATCACTTTTAACACCTCCACCATAGACATCTCCAAATTTTACAAGCACTGCATTTTCTAAGATTGGGTTAATGAATTTAGTTCCGCAACTTGAGACGCCAACTTCTGGTGAACTACCTTGACTTTTAATTATTGTAAGAGGTTTCTCTTGATTTGTATTGCTTTTTGCTAAGTTTTCAACGACTTTTGGTTTATTTTCATTTTGCTCTTGAGTTAATTTTATTATGGTTGATGGCTTTAAAATTTGAGTTTGATTGTAGCCATTCCACTTCATTAAGTCATTTGGATTTAATTTATGAAGGCGGGCTATTGAGTAGAAAGTTTCTCCATGTTGCACAACATGGTAGGTATCATCATCTCTTTTATTGGGCTTTGCAATTGAAACGGATGCAGAACTTGAAACGGATGCAGAATTATTTTTAACTTCTGGCGAGTTTGTGTTTTTTATTGGTGATAAAGGTTGCATTTTTTCAGGCGTTTTATGAGTTTTAACATCTTCTGCCTCTACATCAGATAAACTAGAGCCAGAACTTTTATATCCAGCACCGCTAGTGTTTTTGTAGACAACTTCAACATTTGAAGGGTAGTGTTCGCAAGAAAATAAAATTGAAAGAATAACGAACCTCCTAAAAAAAGACATAACTTAAGTTTTTTTCTTATAATTTAAAACTATATTTTGCGTTGACCTTTCAATTGCAAGTGCCTCGGCTTTTACATCTTCCGTTATAACGCTTCCTGCACCTAAAACCGCACTTTCGCCAATTGTAATAGGGGCAATAAGAGATGTGTTAGAGCCAACAAAAGCCTTTTTTTCTATTATGGTTTTATGCTTTTTTACGCCGTCGTAATTGCAAAAAACAGCTCCTGCACCAATATTTACCTCTTCCCCAACTTCAGCATCCCCTATATAAGCTAAATGCCCAGCTTTTACTTCATTTTTAAGAGTGGAATTTTTTACCTCTACAAAATTTCCAATCTTACTATTTTCTCCAATTGTTGTCTCTCCCCTAATTCTTGCAAAAGGGCCCACGCTTACCCCCCTTTCCAATTTGCAACCTTCAAGATATGAAAAAGCTTTTATATGGCATCCGCTTGAAATTTGGCAATTTGCACCAAAAAATACATTAGGTTCAATTAGAACATCGCTTTCTATTTTTGTATCAAAATGGAAAAAAACGGATGAAGGGTCAATTAAAGTCACTCCATTTAATAGATGCATTTGACGAAGGCGATTTTGCATAACCTCCTCGCATTTTGCAAGTTCAGCACGATTATTTACGCCTAATACATCCTCTTTAGGGCATAAAATAAATTTGGTTTTTAAGCCTTTTTCTTTTGCAATAGCAACGATATCCGTTAAGTAGTATTCCTTTGAATTGTTGGAGTTTGAAATTTGAGGCACAAGAGATTTTAAAACATCCGTCTTTACAAGAAAAACGCCAGAATTAAAAAGAATTATATTCTCTTCCTTTGGGGTTAAATCTTTAAATTCCACAATTCTCTCCACTTCTTCCCCCGTAGTTACAAGCCTACCATATTTCTCTTCTCTTTCACCTTCAAAGCCTAAAACAACAACATCAGCAAGCTGATTTTGCATATTTTCAAGGGTCTCTTTTTTGATAAGTGGAGTATCTCCGTAAAGAATAAATGTTTTACCTTCGTCGTTTAAACTTGATAAAGCTTGCAAAACCGCATGCCCCGTTCCTAGTCTCTCTTTTTGAATAACAATATTATTAAAGCCCAATTTTTTAGCATCTTCGTAATTTTCCTCAGAAAGCACGCCGATAATCTGCTTAGGGTTGAAATTTTTTGCTACATCTAGCACAATTTCAATCATATGCTTCCCCACTATTTTATGCATTACTTTTGGCGTAGAAGAAAGCATTCTCGTTCCTTTTCCCGCTCCAAGAATAATAAAGTTTAGCATCATTTTTAAAAGTAATATTTTATTTTTTCCATCAGGCTTGGTTTTGCATCAAATTCATTGCCGTGAAGCACAACCCTTGCGTGTGGGTAGAATATGATTTTTCCACCTGTTTTTTTGTAGAATTTTTTGCATATTTTTGCATCTCTAATATCTTGATTTTTGAAACCACTAGAGAAGGACTTTATTTTTGCTAAAGCATCGGTTAAAAATAGCATGCAATCAAGCGAGCTGTAATCTACTCTATGAATGGAGTAATACCCAACATCACCTCTCTCCATCATTAGATGTTCTGTATTTTTATTTTTAATGAAATCCGAAAATTCAGGAAGGAAGTTCCATATTGAAGGAAACCTACGGCAAGATTTGATAATTTCACCTGAAGAGGTGTAAAATTTAGGACTAACAGCTAAAGTATCTCCCTCTTTGCATAAAAATGATATCATTTTTTCTACTGAAAAAGGACGCAAAACCGCACTTCCATCAAGTGTTAAGAAGAAATTAGACTTAAAAGCATTAAAAACCTCACTATGCACTTTAGCAGAATTTTGAGGAGAGGAGGCTTTCATTTTTGATTTTGGGTTAAAAAATAAAACTCCAAAACTACCTTCAAACTTCTTTTTTAAACCAGAAATTAGTTGTTTGTCGTTTTGGTCTTCAAAGGATATAACAACCTTTTTTTTGCTATCTATCGCAATTGCTCCTTCAATTGAATTTACTGCCACATTGAAAGGTGTTTTGGCCTTTATAAACAAAGATACAACTAAAAAACCATTTGGATTTTTGTTAAAAGTTTTTTCCATTTTGTAAGATTTTTCTCTGCCTTCAAACTTTTTTATATTTTGCTTTCTATTATCTCTGTTGTCTTTATTTTCTCTATTTTCTCTATTTTCTCTGTTATCTCTACCTTCTCTAGCGTAACCATCTTTTCCATTATATTTTTTTTTATATTTGTTGTTCATACTTAATACCTAATTAATGTTTTACTATTGCTTGAATACTTCCATTATCTACATTTGCTTGAAATTTTGCAAACAATTTAGAAGCAAACCCATAAAATCCATCCACAAGACCTTGTTGTTTATAAGGCTCGGGAGTAACCTCTCTCACTTCTAAATTTTTAATGTTTTCCTCTTCAAGTTTTGCGGAGATAATTTCTATTGCTAAGTCCTTTGTGCCAATTTCATCAATAAGCTTCAACTTAAGGGCTTCCTCTGCTACAAAAACTTTCGCATTTGCAACTTTATTTAACTCAGAAGGGGAAAGCCCTCTAGCCTCCTGAACCATTGCTTTAAAGACATTGAAAATTTGCATAATTAAGTCTCTTCTATACTCATTTTGCAAATCAGTTGGCTTTAAGAATGGAGAACCTGCACCTTTATATTCACTACTTGCGTATTGATGATAAGAAATGCCCAGATTTTTCATCAAATCTGTAAAATTAAAACCTGCGGAAATAACCCCAATGGAGCCTATTATTGAAGTTCTTAAAGCGATTATTTTATCCGCACCAATTGCAATCATATAAGATCCGCTCATCCCAGACCCTTCAACAAAAGCTATTACTGGCATTTTTGATGATATCTTCTTTAATTTAGAGTATATAACCTCAGATGATGCAGGGTCTCCCCCTGGGGAGTTGATAACAACTAAGAGACCTTTAATGTGCTTTGATTTATAAATTTCATCAAGCATTTTTTCTCTTTTTAAATCAGGCATTATGGCGTCTTCAACTCTAATTTCTGCAATTATATTCTTCTTAAGATGAGGAATTTGTTTTGTTGTAACAGGGTCCAATGAATTTTGATTAAAATCAAAAAAAATATATGCAGTAAACACCGCAAGTAATGCCAGAATTAGCTTTAAAAAACGAATTTCTCTTCTTAAAGAAAAAATAAAATTATTAACTCCGCCAGAGTTTTTAATGTTTTCATCTAACAGTTTTTTATACATAATGATAATATTATACAATACTCCTATATAGAAAATAAATTTTTATAAAAGTAAAGGATTTTTTAAGAAATAGAATTTTAAGTTACTACTCAAGAAGTATAATATCTTTCCAATTAAAATTAAAAACCTTTAACCTCTCTTCTTCTAGTATTTTTCGCCCCATTTCCTTTGGGTAATTTGCATAAAGCTCTTTTACTTCTTCGTTATTTTTGCACTTGCTTTTATCCAGAATATCGTAAAAAGGTTTAATACCTGTTTTAAATTCAATTAAAGTTGTGAGAATTGGAGCCTGAAGACCTTTACACTTAACGCTAATTTCCCCAAGATAGAAGTAAATGCCGTATCTTTGACCGGGAATGATGGAAAAGAAAAGTCCTTCCTCTTTTAACATATTGCAAAAGGCTTTAATGCTGATTACTCTTTTTTTCTGTGCTAAATTTATTAAAACATCAGTTATAATTTCTTGCTTTTCCTCTTTTGATAACTGCCTTGATAACTTCATATAAAAATTTATATCTTTAATTAAAAACAATTTTTTTGAAATTATCAAGCAGTTTTATTTAAAATACCTCAGAAAGTTAATTAAATTTTTCGTAAAATAAGTATGAAATAAGAAAAAATAAAGCACAAAACATTGAAATTACAAAACAAACCTTCCATAAAATATATGGAGAAATTTTATAAAAGAAAGTTCCAAATAGTGGAGCTAAAAAAACTCCTAGCGAAAAGAAAGTTTGATAAACTCCCATCGTTTTCCCCCTTTTATAAATGCTAGTTTTTAAAATAAATGGTAAAGTTAGAGGAGGGAGTATCATTTCTGCAAATGTCCACAAAACACAAAAAAATACTGCTAATGCAAAGCTAGAAGCAAGCCCCGTTAAACCCATTCCAAACGCAAGTAATATAGAGCCTACAAAACAACCTAAGGAAAGTGTTATTTTATCGCATAAATGCCCCACAGGTATTTGAAATAAAACAACAATTATTCCATGAATTGTAAATAGGAGAGAAATATCTAACAATGAAAAGCCTGCAAAATCTTCTAAAAAAAGCGTGTAGGTTGTGCTATACTGGTTAAACACAAGGGCGGATAGCACTGATATAACATTAAGTGCAATAAATAAAGCAAAATTTGGCTTTCTTTGCACTTCTTTACCTTGCTTTTCAAGACGATGCTCCTTCTTTATTTTTAAAACTAAAGATAGTAAAAATGTAAAAATAAATAGCACACCTATAATAAAAAAAGCCCATCTTTCTGCAAAATTATACAAAAAACCAAAGCCAAAAGAAGCAATTGCAAAACCAGTGCTATTAACAACTCTTCGGTAAGAAAGCACCTTTATCTCGGATAT
>JBIKUA010000090.1:0-4015 GCA_044347825.1 Candidatus Deianiraeaceae bacterium
AAGAAGGGCGAAAGCTGGTGTTGAAAAATCCAATAAAAAACATTAAAAGTGAAAACAAAACAAAATCGTTTGCCATCATAAAAAACATCGTAAAAATGCCATTTCCAATGAGTGAAATACTAACAATTTTCTTGGAATTGATGTAGTCTGCTAAATGCCCTCCTACATATCCTCCAATAAGGCTACCAATCCCAAAAAAAGACATCAAAAGACCTATAACTCCCACATCAAACTTCAAATCATTAAAAAATAATGTTGAAAGTATGGGAAACATCAAGCCCCCTGAATTAAAAAAAATAAGTAGTAAAACAATTAAAAAACCCCTATTCATCTCGTGTAAAATTTGTATCTAACAAGGTAGGAAAATTTTTTAAATGTCTAGTTATTTTTAAAATTAAAAGATTACCACCTCCCTCCTTGCCATTTCTTGCGTATATTGCGTTATTTCTTCCATAAAAATAATATAAGTAAATATTTAAAAATTTTTACAAAACACTTGATAAAAAAGATTATCGCTTTATATCTATATTAAACTAACAATAAAGACTTTATGAATTCATACTTCGTACCTCTTAAAAGCCCTTTAAAAGAAGGGTCTTTAGAATTTAAAAACTTCTTTGGAGAAGCAACTAAAAATATGTTGCATTTTAGTCAGGAAGAGCTTGCAAATGCAGATACTTTGCTAATCTTTACCGATAATGCAAATTATAAAACTTTTGCTTCCAAGTTGGACGCAAAATACGGTGCTAATTTTAGTCAGATGATGGAGGTTGCGGGGTTTGAAGGCAAGGAAGGCTCTAACCTTTGCTCATATGTTATTTCTAAGCATTTTAAAAGGGTTTCTATTTTTATCTCTCCTAAAGAGGTGGATGTAAGAGCATTGCAAGAGCTTGGAGCAAGGACTTCTAATGTAATTTCTCATAGATTTGAAAAAGCAATTATTGAAAGCACATTAAAGGAAGATGATGTAGCTCAAATTTTTTACGGACTAACCCTTAGAAACTACCGTTTTGATAAATATTTTGAGGTAAAAAAGGAAGGCAAGTCTTCTAAGTTAAAAGCGGTTGTTTTTGCTAACACTTCTAAAACTTTAGGAGAAAAGATAGCGGAAATGAAGGAAATTGCAAGCCATAACTCACTAGTGAGAGATTTAGTGAACTCTCCTGCTGGCGAGATTAATCCAGATACCTTTAGTAAGATGATAACTCAAGGTTTTGAGGGGCTAAATGTTAAGGTAAAGGTGATTGAAGAGGGGGAAATGCAAAAATTAGGAATGCACTCTCTACTAGCCGTGGGTCATGCAAGTGTTAACCGCCCAAGAACTGTTGTGATGGAGTATTTTGGCAATCCTTCCTCCAAAGATGTTGATTTTGCAATTGTAGGTAAAGGTGTTTGCTTTGATTCTGGTGGATATTCCCTTAAACCTGCAGGTGGAATGGAGGATATGAAGTGCGATATGGCAGGCTCTGCTGTTGCGTTTTCTACCATCCGTCTTATTGCAAAAATGGGCTTGAAGGCAAATATCGTTGCAAGCGTGGGGCTTGTGGAGAATTTAGTTTCAGGCACAGCTTACAAACCGGGGGATGTGCTTAGAAGCATGAGCGGGCAAACTATTGAGGTTTTAAACACGGACGCAGAAGGAAGGCTAGTTCTAGCTGATGTTTTATACTACACTCAAAAAAATTATCAACCTAAAAATATGGTGAACCTTGCAACTCTTACAGGTGCTGTAACTATTGCACTTGCTGATGTTTATGCGGGGCTGATGTATAACAACCCTGAAATTGCAAGCAAAATTGAGGAAGCAGGGGACGAAACAGGCGAGCTTGCTTGGAGGCTTCCGTTTAGAAAGGAGTATGATGATATGATAAACTCCACAGTTGCGGATGTTAAAAACATAGGTTCTGCAAGAGGAGCAGGCACAATTACCGCTGGTCAGTTCTTAAAACGCTTCGTGAATTTTGAAAAAGAATGGGACGCAAAATGGGCTCATCTTGATATAGCAGGTGTTGCCTTTGATGGCAAAGGAGGGGCGGACCCTAAGGTTGCAAAAGGTGGAACAGGCTGGGGAGTTCATCTTATTTACAAAATGGCAAAGAGGCACTTTGCTAAATAATGAAACCATTTTTGAAGTGGGTTGGGGGGAAGTTTGGAGTTTTGCCTGAAATTTCTCCATATTTTCCATCTTGCGAGGTTAAAAATTATGCTGAGCCATTTTTGGGCGGAGGGGCGATGTTTTTTTATCTTGCAGGTGAAAAAAGAATTGAAAAGCAAGAAAAGAATTTTCATTAAATAAAAGCGATAAAAAAGTTATTGAAGTGCAATTTCTAAAAAATAAACCTAATGCCGTTAAGGAACTTTCATATGGAGAAAATATCTTGATTTTTATTTTCCAGATTCGGCGTTTAGAAAAGTTAATGATTTTGAAGATGAAAGCGATTACAACAGCATAAAACTCATTAAAAATGCAAGATTTACACTCCAAAATTCCTCGCTTGACTATTAAAAAAATCTATTGCTTTCTTAAATTCCTCTTCATTAAATTCTGGCCACAAAACATCGGTAAAATAAAGCTCCGTATAAGCCAAATTCCAAAGTAAAAAATTACTGATGCGTTTTGCCCCACCCGTCCTTATAAGTAAATCTACATCAGGTAAATTTTTTGTATATAAAAGCTCAGCAAAAGCTTCTTTATCAACTTCTTTTCCTTGACTTATCGCAGAATTTACTGCCTGCAAAATATCTTCCCTTCCTCCATAATTAAGAGCAATTGAGAGAGTGAAGTTTTTAAAATGACTGGTTTTTTCTTCCAAAATTTGAATACTTTTCTGAATTTCTTTAGAATAAGGGGCTCTACTCCCAACTATCTTTACCTTTATTTCATTTTCTACAAAATGCACCGTCTCGCTATCTAAAAACCTCTTAAGCAAGCTATTTAAAAGAGAAATCTCCTCTTCTTTTCTGTTCCAATTCTCGGTTGAAAATGCAAAAAGCGTTAAAAATGGCACGCCTAAATTTTTAACAAATTGACACACTTGCTTTATCACCTCTGCACCTGCTTCATGCCCAAATCCTAGTGGTTTATTATGAATTTTGGCAAACCTTCTGTTTCCATCCATTATTATAGCAATGTGCCTCATTTAATTTTTTAAATAAGTTTTAATTAAAATAAATTAGGTGAAAAATCAAGAATAATTTTTGAAATAACAGTCTTGTATTTTACAATATTTTTACTCGCCTCTAAGGCTTCCTCTCTAGTTAAAAACAACGCAAAACAAGTTGCACCAGAGCCAGAAACATCAGCTTTTAAAACTCCTTTTGCCTTCTTCAACTCCCTTAATATTACTGAAATTTCAGGATTTATCTCATTTGCTATCAAACCTAAAGGATTTACAGACTTCAAAACATCTTCAAAACTTTCAAGCTTACTATTAGGAGTAAAATGATGATGTTTTACAAGGCTAAAAGCCTTTGCCGTGTTAATTTCAAAATCAGGCAACACAAGCAGAGCGAAGAGATTTTTTGGCATTTCAAATGTCACATCATTCAAAACCTCTCCATAATGAGTGCATATCTTTGGCGATTTATCATAAAAAAATGGCACATCAGCCCCCACTTTCATTGCAAATTTGCAAAATTCCTCCTTGCTTAATGATATATTATTTTGCAAAAGTAAAAAATGTAAGAAAAAACCTGCATTAGAGCTACCTCCTCCCAAACCTCCTCCCGTTTTGATATTTTTTACGATATTTACAGAAAAGTTCACATTCCCGCCAAATTCCTCTTTAAATAAATCAGCAACTTTTTCTAAGATATTCTTCCCTTCAAATTTGTAATTACCTTTATTTTTTACTTCAAAATAGTTGTGAGGCTTAATTTCAATTACATCGTAATAATCTTCCAAAACGCACATCAGAGTTTGTAAGGTGTGATACCCCCCTTCCTTGCCAATCAAAGCAAGAGAGAGGTTAAGCTTTGCATTTGCCTCCATTCTATAAATTTAAAGCACTATTTG
>JBIKUA010000133.1:0-2871 GCA_044347825.1 Candidatus Deianiraeaceae bacterium
GCCCTTGCTATATGCACTTCATTTGTTTCCATTGGAGTGCGGAGAGCATCTAAAACAAAACTTGGAAATTCCGCAAATTCATCAAGAAACAAAACACCATTGTGAGCAAGTGTAATTTCACCCGGTTTTACAATTCTTCCTCCACCAATTAATGAAACCATAGAAGAAGAATGGTGAGGGCTTCTAAATGGGCGTTTTGCATCCATTATATTTGCAGTATTTCCAGAAATGGAGTTTATTATACTAATTTCAAGCAATTCATTTGCATCGGGTTGCGGTAATATGGAGGAAAATCTTTCTGCAAGCATTGATTTGCCAGACCCAGGGCGACCAATCATAAGTAAATCATGCCCTCCAACACTTGCTATTTCAAGAGCTCTCTTGGCTTGTTTTTGCCCTTTAACATCCTTGAAATCTTTTGAAAAATGAATGTGCTTTAAAGTTTGATTTGGTAATTTCTCTTGCACTTTATCTCCATTTAAAATTTGCACTAATTCCTTAAGCGAGGAAACCGAAAGTAATGTTAAATCGCCTGAAATAAAAGTAGCCTCTTCCTCATTTGCCTTAGGAAAAGCAACTCCAAAGCCATTTGAAAGAGCAAAATTGCCTGTTGCTAAAACCCCATAAACAGAGTTAATATCACCATTTAAAGAAAGTTCTCCTAAGAATATTAGCTTATCAATTGTTTCTTGATTTAAAATACCCATCGCACACAAAACCCCAATTGCAATGCTTAAATCATAATGATTACCCTCTTTATATAGGTTTGCAGGTGAAAGATTGATAGTTATTTTTTTGGCAGGGAGGCTTAATCCCATCATCAAAAGAGCCGATTTAACACGCTCCTTTGCTTCTGATACAGTTTTATTTGCAAGCCCCACAATTGTAAAGCTAGGCAAGCCTGCAAAAATATGCACTTCAACATTTATTAGCTCTGCAGTAATTCCGCAAAAAGCAACGGTTTTAACCCTTGCAAACATCTTATTATTTATTTTCTAATATTGCATCTATTATTGCCTCAAATGTTCTAATTCCATAATCATCTTCTAGCTTTTCACCATTTATAAAAAATGTTGGAGTGCCAGTTATTTTAAGAGTTTTGGAGGCACGAAGTCTTTCCTCTAAAATCCTATTTTCAAGTTCTTCGTCTTTTATGCACGCTTCTCCTTCTTTGGAATTTAAGCCTGCAAATTCAAAAATTTGAGTTAATTTTTCTGTATAATCTTCTGATGTTGCCCAATCTTTTTGAGTTTCGTAAACTCCCGTAATTAAATTAAAAATTTTATTTTCATTTACATCTTTTTTATTAGCAAAGCATCTAATAAGTTTGGTTGCAGTAAGTGCTTGAACATCTAAAGGGAAATCCCTATGAATAAACAAAAGCTTGCCAGTTTTAATGTATTTTTCATTAAGTAATGGAAATATTTTTGTAAAAAATCCAGCACAGTGAATGCAAGAGTAAGAATCGTAAGAAATAATTTGAACAGGTGCGTTTTTATCGCCTAAATATAAATCTTGTGAATTAAATTTTAGTTCTTGCTTTGCTTCTTCGGATGAGGTAGACTTAATTTTTTGTATATCACCAGAATAATTGATTTTTGGTCTACTTTGAATTGCACTTAAAAGAAAGGCAATTATTAAAAATATAATTAGCAAGCAAGCTATTATAATACTCAAGACAACTTTTTTACTTCCAAACATTTGCATTAAAAATCTTCTTTTTATCCTAAAGTTGAAAATTTATTTTGCAAGCCTTTTTTTATTTAAAATCAGAAATTTTAATAAGGTTTTGATTAGCAAAACTTGGCTTGATTAAATTACTTTTTATTAACCACAGTAAATCTTTCTCCAAAATCTAGCACTCTAAAGTCATTCGCCTTTAAGTTATGTTTAAGTTTTGCCTCCTCTAACTTTTCCACAGGCTCATTAAAGCCCTCATCTGTTAATTGAAAAGTTTTTAAATGCTTACCAAAGCTTTGTTTTGCTTTTAAATCCAAATGAGCTAAAACAGCTTCTTCAGGGTTTAAGTGTGAATACTGCATTATATATCTAGGTTCATATGCGCCAATTGGAATTAGCGCAACATCAAAGCCACCATATTCTTTTCCAATCATATTAAAATGCTTTCCGTAACCTGTATCTCCCGCTATATAAACTTTGTAAGAAGGGGAGGATATAACAAAGCTACCCCAAAGCGCTTTATTTGCATCAAAAAGCGTCCGTTTAGACCAATGCTTTGCCTTTTCAAAAATAATTTTAAAGTTATTTTTTACCTCAACACCCTCCCCCCAATCTCTTTCTATACAATTTTTTATACCATTGCTTCCTAAAATTTTGCAAACCCCAAGCCCTGCAATAATTTTTGGATTAAACATTTTTTGTAATTTGCGTAGTGTTGGTATATCTAAATGGTCGTAGTGAGAGTGAGTTAGTAAGATATAATCTACTTTTGGAAGCTCTTTAATATCAAAAGCGGGTTTTGTATGGCGTTTAGGTCCTATAAAAGAAAAAGGGCTTGCTCTTTCGGTCCATATTGGGTCTGTTATTATATTAACCTCTTCCATTTGAATTAAAAAACTTGAGTGAGTTATGTAGATAATTTCAAGCCCTTGTGTAGTTTCTTTTTTTTGATAGTTTTGATATTTAGCAAATTTTTCAACATCTTCTGCCGTCCATTCTTTTCTAGTATGCTTCCTGTTTAAAACCCAGTGAAAAAAGCTCTTTTCTTTATGCCTCTCCTTAGAGCTAATAACTGGTTTTAATTCTTCAAAACTATTGTAAAAATAATTGTTTTGCATGTTTATACTATCACCTTTAAAGTAAACGGGGTTGATATTATATACTATCCATCCAAAAAATGCCAAAAGGCTA
>JBIKUA010000134.1:0-2861 GCA_044347825.1 Candidatus Deianiraeaceae bacterium
TTTTTCTTTTATCAACTCCAGAAGTTGCTTCATCGCATTTGTTCCTTTTGGAAGTTGGGATACACTTCTCTGATTTAAATAAAGCCTATTTATATAAGGGTTTTTGAGAGGGTTGTAAATCACGCTCAAGTCCTTACCATTCATACTTACAAACCTTTGCATAACCTCCCAATTTCCAAAGTGAGCCGTCATTGGAAAGCTTCCTTTGGAAATCATATTTAGGAGATATTCTCCATTTACAACCTCAACATTTTTTTTAAACCACTTTTCATTCATCTTGTGTTGATTTATATACTCTGCCACAAATCTACCAATGTTAGAGTAAGATGTAAGCAAGATTTTCCATCGTTCTTTAATAGAGATTTTAGGAAAAACAAAACCAATTTGCCTCAAACCTTTTTTATTATCTCCAGTAAAAACACCCACAATTAACAACAAGTATTTTGCTATTTTAGCACAAATATTAGAAGAAGTTTTAATTGAAAAAAGCTGAAAAAATCTTATAAAAAGATACGCTAAAATAAATTCAACAATATATCTAATTTTTTTCATAAATTGATGTATTATTTCCATCTGTCATATATCCAAAACCACTGTTCAGGATCTTTCCTTATCCAACCTTCAAGTGCATCAAGAGTTGCTTGAGTTAGTCTTTTAATATCCTCATCTAAGTTGCCCGTTTCTTCAATTTGAAGCGGAGGATAGAATATGATTTTAAATTTATTTGGGTCATCTCTTCTTCTTAAAACCTGAGTGCAAATCATTGGAAAATTATACTTTAAAGAAAGCCTTTGAATTGCAACACCCGTCCTTGCACCTCTACCAAAAAATGGAAATTTGTCTGCTATATTATCTCTTTGATCTATCAAAATTCCAATTATTTTTTTTTCTTTTATAAGCCCCATCAATTGCCTCATGGCATTGCTTCCTTTAGGGATTTGATTTACGGGGCGTTTATCTATAAACGCTTTTTCCACAAACTCATTATTTTGCCTTTTATAAATGATGTTTAGTTTATGACCTTTGCTATCAAGATATTTATGAATAAGCTCCCAATTACTAAAATGCCCTGTTATTCCAAAAAAACCTTCTTTCGCATATTTGTCAAAAATTTCCTCCCCAATAACTTCAACATTCTCTTTAATCCAGCTTGCATTCATCTGCTCTTGAGTGATATATTCACCAAAAAATCTGCCTACATTTTCGTAGAATTTATCCATTATTTGTTCCTTTTGTGTAGAAGTTTTTTCAGGAAAGCAAAGCCCTAAATTTTTAATTGCCATTTTGTGCCTTCCGTTAATTTGACATATCCATTTTGTAATGTATTTCCCTACAAATCCACAAAAATTTGAGGCAGTTTTTATTTTAGATTTATTAAAAGCCCAAAAAATAAATCTTACAAAAATATATTCAATGTAGTATCTTAAAAGTTTTGGCTTGCTATATTTTTTTTTCATATTAGAGCAATTTTTGTTTTAATATTTTTTCAAGAATATAAAGAGGGGATTTGTTAGGGTCAAGCATTTTTGTAGGCTCTAAGTAAATTGTTTGCTCCAACAATCCCTTCCCCGAAAGCACGGCGTGGGATACTTTATCGCTAAAACAAATCCATACGGAGCCTGCATTTAAAGCTAAGCTTTCTTTTGATGCATTTTGTTGATACTCTTCATCAAGCTTCATTTTATCGTGCAGGTTTAGCATGTAATGGTCGTATTTTGTTCGTAAGTGTTTTGTAATTTTAAACGCCTTCATTATTTTAGCGGAGAATGGCAATGGGGAAGATATTTTAGGTAAAAATTTTTCAGCTACCACTTCAAATGGCTCTCCAACATTCCACATTCTAGGCTTGCCTTCTGTGTTAACATTGGCAAAAACACGAAGCAACCTCTTTCCTGCCATAGGGCGAGAAGGAAAGGCATCTACATGCAACCTAGTATCATCGTGCCTTTTGCTTTGCTTTCTTCCTTCTGCTTCAATAGGGCGAAAGCTTGCGTTTCCAATTTCAATATTATTTGCATAAAAAGGTAATGCAGATTTTACTAAATTTACCGCAAAATTATTATATCTTTGCATTAAATTTTTTATAATAAGATTTTCCTCTAATCCATCTGCTCCCCATATTTTTTGATTTATAGGATTATATTTAACACTTTTTACTTTTAAATCAAGTGAATTAGGATTTAAAAAAATTTCCTCTTCCGCCAATAAATTGAATTTTAGGTGTGGAAAAAACAGCACCTTGCCATCTTCAACTTTTGTTGTAGCTAAGTTTTCAAGCCCAATCTCTTTGGTTTCGCTTAAATTTTGAGAGTTAAAAGTTATACAATTTTCCATTTTAGTATAAATGTTTTATTTAGCATTTCAGTAATATTTAATATTTTTACACTAGTCAAGCGGAATATTTGCTTATATTGAGTTAGTAATTTAAAAAACAATATTTAAAAAACAATATTTAAAAAACAATATTTACAATACTACATTGAAAAGTTGAGTAAATAAATTGTAAGGTATTTTTTCAACTTATACATTTGCCTAAAATAAAAAATATAAAAAACTCTTGAAAAATAGTTTTTATAACTTTAAAATAATCCACAATTAATTTTTTTAATATGAGAGACGCTTTTGGAGGTGGAAGCCAAAATAATAATGGCAGTGGTTTGCCAAATTTAAATCTTAACAATCCTTTTGTGATTTTAGGAATTGTAGTTTTACTACTAATTATTGGTTTTAGTAGAAGCTTTCAAGTAATTGATGCTAGAGAAAGAGGAATAGTTAGGCATTTAGGTAAGCTTTCAGAAAAAACATTAGAACCAGGAATTCACATTGAAATTCCTTTTGTTTCCGTTATTACAAAAATTGAT
>JBIKUA010000135.1:0-2859 GCA_044347825.1 Candidatus Deianiraeaceae bacterium
TAAACGGCATTTTTTTAATTCCTGCAATTTCTTCAGGCGTCATCACACTCGCATTTGGTTCTCTACCAGAAATTCCACTTGCTTTCAACTTTAAAATTGCCTCGTTATAACTAAAAATATTCCTAACGCTAAAGGCGGACATTTGCCTGTATCTTCGCTCCATTTCCATCGTTAGCCACTTAAGAGCCATTACAGCTCGTTCAGATTCTGTAATAACGGGCGTTAGCAAATGAGGGATGTCGTTATATACCGAAAGTTCAAGCATTTTTGGGTCAATCATAATAAACTGACACTCATTTGGAGAAAGTTTGTAAAGAATGGAAAGTATCATCGCATTAACTCCAACGGATTTACCAGAACCCGTAGTTCCTGCAACAAGTAAGTGAGGCATTGTTGTTAAATCCACAATTATATTATCACCCGCTATGCTCTTTCCTAATGCAATTGGAATGTGAAAATCCGCCTCTTTGTACTCCGCCCCGTCAAGTAATTCTCGCAAAAAGACGGTTTCTCGCTCCGCATTTGGAATTTCCACCGCAAGGGAGCTACTGGAAGGAATTAGGCTAATTCTCGCTGATTTTGCTTTTAGCGAGCGAGCTATATCCTCCGCAAGCCCCACAACTCTAGCCGCACGAATGCCCGCTTTTGGCTCAATTTCATACATTGTAATTACAGGCCCCACACGAGAGCCTTTAATTAAAGCCTCAATTCCAAAATCCCCAAGTGCCTTGCTAAGCTCCCTTTCCACATTTTTTGTTAAACTTAGGTTTCGTGCGTTCTTTTTTTGATTTTCTCCATTATTCAAGGCAAGAAGGGATATCGGAGGGGGTAAATATTTGAGAGTTGCATTGATTTTTTCCGTCACAGGGGCAGGAGAGGAAACCTTTGATACAACTGGTTTTACATTAACTTTTGATACCTCTTGCTTTACTTTAGGTTCATTAACTTGCAAAGCCTTCTTACGCCTAAAACTCGGTAGAGAAAATTTAAACTTCCCTCTCAACTTCCTCCAAATTATTGTTTCCTGCAACTCAAGGCTGATAAACGAAACCAACAAAAATATTGCAAAAATTAATATTATAAATGGAACAAAAAACGGCTTACCTACTACACTTTCCGAAAATAAAAACCCTATATACCCCCCAATTAAATGATAAAAAGCAAATTCATACTTCTTTAGGCTTCCAAGCAAAATACACAATAGCAAAAGAGCAAAAAATATACCAAATATCTTTGCTTTATACCTTCTCACCTCCCCCTTTAAAGCAACTAAAAAGGAAAGACGAAGCGTCGCAAAAACCACAAAATACGCCCCAAAACCAAAGTATTGCAAAAATAAATCCGCCACTCTAGCCCCAATACGCCCAAAAAAGTTCATATCCCCCATCGTCTCAATTAAATCAATCGGGTTGTAAGAAACAAGCGAAAGCATTAAAAATACGCTAAAAAATAGCAACCCGAGGCTTGTGTACAAAACTCTAAAATTCGCTTTTACATAACCTAAAATTCCATTAAAAGTCTTCAAAATCACAAAAATTTATATTGATTTATATTGCTATATTGTTTAGTATTTTTTTAAATGTCAAATAGTGTTTTGTTAAAAATATAATATGAAAAATCAAGAATTAATCAATATGCTAATTTACCGCAGTTGGCACAGAGGCTCTAAGGAAACCGATATTTTACTTGGGGATTTTGCAAAGTCCGAAATCCACACCTTAAACGAGGAAGAACTTGCAATTTACACCAAATTAATTGAAGAAAACGACTGGGATATTTACGAATGGATACTCAACGAGGAAATTACCATTCCTCAAAAATATGCTTCCATAATCGCCAAAATTCGCACATTTAACATAGCAAAAATCAAAAATTTATGAAGACAGTTTTTTCTGGCATTCAACCAACTGGAAACTTGCATTTAGGCAACTATTTAGGGGCTATCAAGCCGTGGAGAGAGATGCTTACAAGCTCGCAAAACACTAGATTTTTCTTCTCAATCGTGGATATGCACGCAATCACCGTGTTTCAAAACCCCGAAGAACTTAGAACTTCCGTCTTTGAAATGCTCGCAACCTACATCGCATCTGGCTTAAACGCTCAAAACACCATTCTCTTCAAGCAATCTAGCGTTAAAGAGCATGCCGAACTTTCGTGGATACTCTCCTGCAACACCCCCCTAGGCTGGCTTGATAGAATGACGCAATATAAGGATAAAACCAAGGAAAATAAAGCAAGAGAGTGCCTAGGGCTTTACGCTTATCCCTGCTTAATGTCCGCCGATATTCTGCTTTACAACACAAACGAAGTGCCTGTGGGGGAGGATCAAAAACAACACATAGAGCTTGCAAGGGATATTGCCGTGCGAATGAATACACTCTACAAGCAGGAGCTTTTTGTAGTGCCTGAAGCCAAAATTTCTCGTGCTAAAAGGGTTATGTCCCTCAAAGATGGCAGTAAAAAAATGAGTAAATCCGACCCTGCGGAAGGTTCAAGAATAAACATAAAGGATAGTGCGGACGAAATCGTAAAAAAAATCTCAAAAGCCACAACGGGCGAGCTTTCCTCCCCTGAAGTTGCCAATTTGCAAACAATTTACAAGGAAATTACAGGGAAGGACTACAACTTGCTTCAAAACCCAAGCTTTGCCGTCTTTAAAAAAGAGCTTGCAGAGGCGATAGTAAGCGAGCTAGAGCCAATTTCACAGGAGTTTAAAAGGCTGATGAACGAAAGGGGCGAGCTTGAGCGAATTTTAGCACAAAACGGAGAAAAAGCAAGAGAAGTTGCAGAGCGTAATATGGCAAAGATAAAGGCGGTGATTGGTTTTTAGTATGAGCTTTAAAGGGTTTTTAATTTCCG
>JBIKUA010000137.1:0-2828 GCA_044347825.1 Candidatus Deianiraeaceae bacterium
CAAGCCCCTTTGCAGTGTGAATTGTAAGCATTTTAACCGCATCTTCTCCCTCTATTCCAGCATCATCTGCACTTGAAATAAGGCTGATATGCTCTAAAAAGGCATCCACCGTTTCAAACCCTTGCATAGAATTTAAAAGCTCGTTTATGTTTGCACTTCTTGCATCTATTTGGTCTTCATCTTCTTCTTTTAAAAATTCAATATAGCGAATTTCCTCAATCATTCTAACAATTTCTGCAATAAACTCACGCATTCCAGCCTTTCCGTTTTCCCTCCATTTTTTAATTAAACCAAAGAAGTTTGTTAAAATTGAAAATGCCTTAACTCCTACTATTCCAGTTTCTGCAAATGGGTCATCTCCTGTTAAATCAAAGCATGCTTGCATAAGTGAAACTTGCCTTTTTTTTGCGTATTCCACAAGTTTATCTATACTAGTTTCACCTATACCTTTTTTTGGAGTTTTTAAAACTCTTTCCATCGCAATATCATCTGCCGTTCCGTTAATTACCTTAATGTAGGAGAGTATATCTTTTATTTCTCTTCTTTCGTAGAATTTTAAGCCTCCAATTATTTTATAAGGTATAGATAATGCTATAAAAGCCTCTTCCAATATCCTTGTTTGACTAGAAGCTCTAACCAAAATTGCAAAATCTGTAAAATTTCTTCCCTCTCGTTTTTTAATATTTTCAATGCGAGAAACCGTCTCTCTTGCTTCAATTTTAGAGTCGGAATAGCATGTAATTTCAACTTTTTCTCCCTCCACTTCTTCTGTAAATAAGTTTTTACCAAGCCTGTTTTTGTTGTTTGAAATTATTTTTTCTGCCACTGAAATAATATTTTGCGTTGAGCGATAGTTTTGCTCTAGCTTTATTACTTGTGCGTTTTTAAAATCTTTTGCAAATGAAAGTATAATGGAAACATCAGCCCCTCTCCAGCCATAAATTGATTGGTCATCATCTCCTACCACGCAAATATTTTGATTAGAGCCAGCAAGTAGCCTAAACCAGCGAGACTGTAGGGCGTTTATATCTTGATACTCATCAATTAAAATATACTTAAATCTATCCCTGTATTGCTCTAAAACTAACTCATTTTCCGTTAAAATGCGAGTAGTAAAGAATAGTAAATCATCAAAATCCATCATATTTTGAGAGTGAAGACGGGATTGGTATTCTTCATAAATTTTATCAAGCCTTATTTCTCGGTATATATTTGGAAAGTGGGAAAGGCTTGCTGTGAGTTCGTGCGGAGATAGGAATTTTTCTTTCACACGAGAAATAAAACTAGAAATTACACTAGGTGGAAAGGCTTTAGCATCCATACCCATCTCGGTTATTATATCTTTGATGATTTTTTTTTGGTCGCTAGTATCGGCTATTAAAAAATTATTTCCAAAGCCTACAAGATTTGCACACTGTCTTAAAATTTTAACACAAATAGAGTGAAATGTGCCAATATTTATTTGCGAAGCTTCAATTCCGCAAAAGTGCCTCACTCTTTCCACCATTTCATTTGCTGCCTTGTTTGTAAATGTAACGGCGAGAATTTGAAAGGACATAGCTCTTCCACTGCTTATTATTTCCGCTATTTTTGCCGTTATTACACGGGTCTTTCCGCTTCCTGCTCCAGCTAAAACAAGTAACGGTCTATCAAAAGTTAAAACAGCCTCTAGTTGTGGCGGATTTAAAGAAAATATATTACTGGAAAGAGAAGGCTCATCCTGCCTTTCTAAGACTGCTGTTTCTAACATTATATTTACCTAAATTATGATTAAAGATAATATGTAATTGTTTTTTTGTAAATCAAGAAATTTTTTGAAATTTACAGAAAATACTGATTATTTTATATGATTAACTCTTTTTATAAATGCATTTAAGATAATTTCCGAAACTAAAGGCAAAGATGCTGAAGCGATTTTACTTAACAATATATTTTTAATTTCAAATTCAACGAAAAAGTCTACGCAAATTTCATCTTTTGTAAGCTTTATAATCCATTTATTAAAAAGATTTTTAAATGTGTGTGTTTTTTTTTCTCTAACTTCAATTTCTGCGATATTTCCGTTTACTTTGTATATGATTTCTGATATGTAAGAAACTTTGAAAATTGAAAATGATATTGTTATTTCTGCCTCTATTAAACCTTCTTGCTTTTTTAGAATTTTAGAATGAGTGCAATGTGGAACAAATTTTTGATATTCATTGACATTTAGAATAATATCTAAAATTTTATCAAGTGTTGCGCCTGAATTTAAAACTTTTTTTTGAATTCTTCTTATTGGCATTTTATATCATAAATGATGCCTTAAACCTTACCCCTTTTGTTTTAATTTTAAACTCAGGAGTATTTCTTTGAAAACCTTCAATATCAACAAAAGCCCTCCTTGAACCTATAAGAAGCCCTACATTTAATTCATATGTATTTGCTAAGTTAGACAATAACCCACTTTTATTAAACCTAAACTTTTGTTTATCTCCATCTCCAATTATTGTAATTATTTGATTAGAAGTCCGACCTACGCCAAATCCTAGATATGGTGTAAATGCCGTAGAGTTGTCAAAATCAATATATAAATTTCCCATTAAAGCCAGTTGCCTTATTGTAAGATATGCCTCGTATATCTTGATATCATCATATGTTGGCTGAAATTGTGCGTTGGAGGCTTTGTAATATCTAGAAAATGTTGTAAAATCAAGTTTAATTTCAGTGCGTAAAAAATATGGCATTTTATAACCAACGGACATTAAGCCTCCAATTTTTTTACTTGCAAAACTAATTTCCTTTTTACCATCAACATCATTAAACATTTCGGTAAAACTGTTTGTATT
>JBIKUA010000138.1:0-2799 GCA_044347825.1 Candidatus Deianiraeaceae bacterium
AAAACATTGTAGGTAAAATGAAAATTTTGTAAAACTTCTAAAATCATCTTGATAAATAAAAAATCATACTTTATGTTTATTGTAAGTAAAAATTATTTGCAAGATAAATTATAAAAAAATGACAGTAAAATTAAGAATAATTTTTGCACTTTTATGTTTTTTGTTGCATGCCTGCGAGGAGGCAAACACAAGGAAGCGTCCGCAAAAATCAAAAATGACTTTAGACACATTTTTTGAGAATATAACGGAGGAAGCTCCTAATAGAGATGAAAAAAATTTACTTAATGATATTTACAGTAAAAAAGCACTTAAAGTTGCTATATTTTTACCGATAAGCGGTGTATATTCTAAAATTGGAGCTGAAGGATACGAAGTGGTGAAAATGGCAAATGCAAAATTAGGAGATAAACTGCAAGTGCAAATATTTGATACCGCAGGCAGGAAGCAATCTATGAATTATTTACATCAAGAGCTAACAAACGATGATTTTGATGTTATAATCGGCCCCATTTTTAACTTTGAAACACAGGAAATTGCCAAACTTGAAAAAAATATTCCAATAATTTCTCTTTCAAATGATAAAACCATAAAATCTAAAAATGTCATTACTTTTGGGCTTTCTCAAGATGAAAAAATAATAGATGCAGTGCAGTTTTTTAGCAGTAATCAAAAAAAGAATTTTGTAGCTATATTTCCTAATAGTATTTTAGGTTCATCTAATTATAAAGTTTTTCAAAAATCAGTTTCTGCAAATAATGGTGAGATTATGCGTGTAGAATTTTACGATGATACTGGAGTTTCTGATGTTTCAAGATATGTTCAAAAAATTGTTAATGGAGTTAAAGAAACAACATATCTTGCTCTTGATGGGACGGAAACTTTAAATCAAAAGCAAATGTCCGACCTAGAGCTTAAAAGCGGAAATGCAAATGTGCGAGAAAATTATGAAAAACAGGAAAAGCAAGCCGATGTGATTTTTGTTTCTGGTTCTGGCATTTATTTAGAGCAAATTGCTAAAATTTTGCGTGATGCAAGGTTGAAAGGTAATTTACAAGGAGTTTCAATCTTCTTTTTAGAGGTTGATTTGCCATTGGGAGATACAATACTTTTTGAAGAAAGTTTTTTCTATTCTAACTTAAATATGGAGGCAAATCGGGATTTTACAAGAGATTTTATTTCAAGAAATGGTAAAAATCCAACAAAATTAGCGGGCATTTTGTATGATGCAATTTTTTATTCAGTATATGCAAATAATAATAATAGCTTTGGGTCTTTGGAGATGAAAGATTTAGTGAAGTCCGCCAATAAGTTTGAAGGTGTGAACGGAAGATTTATCATCAATAGAGACGGAGTTGCAAGAAGATATGGCAAGATAATGTATATTAAAGGTGGCGTTCCTCGGAGTATTGATTTTAGCCCACAATTTTCACATCTCAAGATAGATGTTGATGATGATAAATTTAATGAAGATATAAACGATTTAGATTAAAAAAATATGAAAAATTTTTTAAATATAGAGAAATTTGGCGAATTTTGTAGGCTTAGCGTTGAAAAAGCATGGGATAAACTTTGGGAAGTGAAACCAGTTTCTAAATCTTCTAAATTTATTCAAAATTTGATATTTCTACAATTCTACAAAAAGCAACTTTTGAAGGCGGGTTTTGAGTTTAGTTTTCTATCTCTTCCTGTAATTTTCCTTACCGCACTTTGCACGGGTGCTGTGCTTACACTTCAAACTTTTGCTGGACTTGGTTTTTTTGCAAGCCCTAATTCGGTGGCAAGAGTTATCGTTCCTGCAATTATTCGTGAGCTTGGTCCTGTTTTAACGGGGCTTATGATAGCGGGGAGAATATCCTCTTCCATCGCTGCCCAAATTGCAACAATGAAAACGACGGATCAGATAAATGCACTAAAAACTTTATCAATTGACCCTGTGAAATACCTTGTTCTTCCACGAGTTTTTACAGGAATGATTTTAATGCCTCTGCTTATGTTTTTTGCATATTTAATTGCATTTTTAGGGAGCTTTTTAATTATGATTTTTAAATTTCATACAACTCCAACAATTTTTATTGAGTCGTTAATTGAATTTTTTATTTTAAAGGATTTAAATGTTGGGCTTGTAAAAGCATTATTTTTTGGTTTTATAATCACGGTTGTAGGCTCGCTTAAAGGCTTGAATTCTAAAGGAAATTCCGAAGGCGTTGGAGTTGCCACTACGGAGGCAGTTGTAACAGCTTCTATCTTGATTTTATTTGTAAATTACATACTTACTTTAATCTTTTTTTAATATGTTTAATTTTGGTTTTAAAAAGGTTGAAGAAAGCGAAAAAACAAAGCTCGTCTCTGGGGTTTTTAGCTCCGTTGCAAGCAAGTACGATGTTATGAATAATGTAATGAGTTTTGGTATGCAAAATTTGTGGAAGAAGCAATTTGTAGACTTAATCTCAATTAAAGATGGCGGAAGGTATCTAGATTTAGCATCTGGCACGGGAGATATTGCAAAAATGGTGATGGAAAAGGCAAAAAGAGAGGGTAAAAAAATTGAAATTGTGCTGTGCGACGCAAACAAGGATATGCTTGAAATTGCAAAACCTCGCTTTAAAGATGAGGTAAAATTTGTTGTTTCAAGTGCTGAAGATATGGCATTTGAAGAAGAATTTGACGGAATTTTTATATCGTTTGGCATTAGAAACTTCACCAATATTGAGGTTTCTCTTGCAAAAATTAGAAATTGCCTAAAAGATGGAGGAAGTTTGTTTTGTCTTGAGTTCTTTCCTGATGTTTCAAAAATTGGCT
>JBIKUA010000014.1:0-9106 GCA_044347825.1 Candidatus Deianiraeaceae bacterium
TCTTTGGGGCAATTCGTTCTTCTTCTCAAATGATTTCATATGAAGTTTCTATGGGGCTTATAATTATTTGCGTTTTGCTTATTACAGGCTCTCTAAACTTAACAGAAATCGTGATGGCACAAAAAGATATGTGGTTTGCAATTCCACTTTTTCCAATGTTTGTAATATTTTTTATTTCCGTTCTA
The DNA here is from genome assembly GCA_044347825.1 of Candidatus Deianiraeaceae bacterium. Taxonomy (GTDB): domain Bacteria; phylum Pseudomonadota; class Alphaproteobacteria; order Rickettsiales; family Deianiraeaceae; genus CAZFPN01. The sequence continues at coordinate 186 of JBIKUA010000014.1, forward strand.
GCGGAAACAAATAGACATCCATTTGATTTGCCTGAAGCTGAAGCAGAACTTGTGGCAGGTTTTAATGTTGAATATTCTTCCATGGGGTTTGCAGCGTTTTTCCTAGGTGAGTATGCAAATATGATTTTAATGTCCGCCATTACAAGCATTTTATTTTTAGGTGGGTGGCTTCCTCCTTTTGAAGCACTCTCATTTATTCCAGGTGCGTTGTGGTTTATTATAAAAATTGTTTTCTTATTATTTGTCTTTATTTGGGTGAGAGCTGCAATTCCTAGATACAGATACGACCAATTAATGAGATTAGGCTGGAAGGTCTTTTTACCTATATCACTTTCTCTGATAGTTCTTGTTTCTTCATATGTCGTTTTTATTAAATAATGAAGGAAAGTTTAAGCTACGGTAAGGCAAGTGTTTTTTATAAAATCCTAAAATTTACATTATTTCTTTTCATTCTTTTCTTTGAAAGCTTAATTTTTGTATTTAAGTTTATTTTTAAGAGATGAAAATTCATTTAGCTCAAGCAAAACCAATTGTTGGTAATGTAAAATCTAACTTTGAAAAAATTTTAAAAGAAGTGCAAATTGCATCTGAAAATGAGGCAGATTTAGTGTGCTTTCCTGAATTATTTTTAGCTGGATACCCTATTGAAGATAGATTGTTTTTTGAAGATTTTAAACTTGAAATAGAGAATGCCATTCAAAATATTACTTTAGAAAGCTATAAATATAGTAAAATTTTAATTGCTCTACCTACTCCTTTATTTGAGAATAATAAATGCTTCAATTCAATTCTCATTATAAAAAATGGTCAAATTTTAAAACGGATTAATAAAATTTATCTTCCAAATTACGGAGTTTTTGATGAAAAAAGATACTTTACATCAGGAGAAAATATTGATATTGTTGAAATCAATGAAAAAAGAATTTTATTTGCAATTTGTGAAGATGCTTGGGAAAAAGAATATGTAAGCAGAGTGAAACCTCTTAACCCAAATTTAGTTATTGTAATTAATGCAAGCCCTTTTGAGAGAGGAAAATTTGAAAAGCGAATTAGTAAAATGAAAGCTTTTAAATGCGAATGTATTTATTTAAATCAAGTTTTAGGTTATGATGAATTAGTTTTTGATGGTTATAGCTTTGGGCTAGACGCAAATGGGGAATTAAAATTCTTAATGGATGCTTTTAAAGAACAAAGTTTAACTCTGGTAGCGGGAGTTAAGCACTCCGTTATGAAATATAATGAAATTGAAATAACCTACAAAGCCCTTGTATTTGGATTGCAAGAATATTGCTCTCAAGCTAATGTTTCGTCTGTCATTTTAGGGTTATCTGGTGGAATAGATAGTGCATTGTGTTGCAAAATAGCTATAGATGCATTAGGAAAAGATAATGTAATGCCAGTGTTTTTACCCTCTAGTATTTCAAGTGAAGAAAGCAGGAAGGATGCAAATGAATTTTTGCATTTAAACCACTTAAAAGCTTATGAAGTCCCAATAAAAGAGATGTTACAATCTGCAACAAATACTCTAGGAAATTTAAAGAGCCTAACGGTGCAAAATTTACAATCTAGAATTCGTGGAATTATACTTATGTCTCTTTCCAATGAGTTAGGTAAAATGGTTATTACAACTGGAAATAAATCTGAACTTGCAATAGGATACTGCACGATTTACGGCGATATGAATGGTGGCTTTAACCCAATTAAAGACTTATTTAAAACAGATGTATTTGAGCTTTGCCACTTTTTAAACTCTCAAAAGCCTATATTTCCTGAAAATATATTAACAAAATCTCCTACGGCAGAACTTGAAGCAGGTCAAACAGACGAAGCTTCGTTTGGTATTCCTTACTCTATACTTGATTTTGTATTAAAAAAAATCATTGAGGAAAAGATTAGTTTTAAATCCATTGAAAATGACATTTTAAAAAATGGAATGTTTGATAAGGTTTGTGATTTTAGAAAAAAAAATGGGCTTGAAAATTTAAATGCAGAGCAAATTGTTAAGTATATTTTTAACTTACTGCAAAAGGCTCAATTTAAGAGAAGTCAGGCTGTTTGTGGAACTAAAATCTCTTCTTGTGCTTTTGGAAGAGACTGGAGATTTGGAGTAAAAATGTAAAAATTTTACTCAAAAAATTCCGCAGCTTCTTTTTGGTTAGGGAACGGTAAAATTGCAAGCTCTCTAGCTCTTTTAATTGCAATTTTTATTGCTCTTTGGTGCCTTCTATCAACTTTAGTAACACGAGAAGGCAAAATTCCTCCAATTGGATTTAAAAATTGTTTTAAAATTCCAAAATTTTTATATGTCAATTCAGAAAGATCCGTTTTGTTGACGAAGTTCTTTCTCCCTCTTTGGTTAAAAAGTTTAATTTCTTTTTTAGATTTTAAAAGGTTTCTAGCTTCACGGGAAAGACCAACTATGGAATCTGGGTCTATCTCTACAGCTTCATATGTTTCTTCTAAAACTTGAGATTTTTTTGGCTTGTAAGGTTGTTTCATAGTTTAAAAAATTAGGCTTTTGGTGTAAAAATATTAGAATAAGCTTTTTCTTCTTCTGTGCTTAAATACTCAGGTGTTTTTAACAATTCATTTAAAATTGGAGAAGGTTGAGCTTCTGCCTTTTCTTCTTTGTAAATTGCATACCTTAAAACACTTTCATTAATTCTTAAGTATTTTGTTAATTCAATAGGAAACCCAGAGCCAGCTTCTACTTTTAAAATAAAGTATCTTGCTTTTGAGTGCTTTTTTACTTTGTAAGCAAGGTCCCTCACGCCCCAATATTCGCAGGATATAATTTTACCTCCGTGCTTTTCTAGAGTATCTACAAACCTAGATTTTAGGCTTTCAATACCCTGAACTGGAATTTCCGTAATAACGGCAAATGGTATCTCATAATAATTCATATTTTTAAAAATGTTTAATACAAAAATAATTCTTAATTTTTTAAAAGTCAAGCTTTCCTTTTAAAAAAGGTATTAACAAATATTAATATTTAATTTACTTATAACACAAATAATCTTATTGTTTTATGTTGAAGAAAAGCGGGAAATTAAGGAGGTTGTGAGGAGTGATAAAAAGAAAGAAGTCTTAAGTTAAAGCTTTTTTACTTTGAAACAAGCCAAGAAAAATGATTTGATAAACAATATTTGGCTTATCTTCATCTTTTTTTCTTGATTCTATAACATCATTCTTCATTTCATAGTTAAAACCAAGCATCTGTATTCCTGATCTTTTATCTATTAAATCATAAAACTCTTGCAATATATCATTAATTTCAAAATTACCCTTACTTTTACTTTGAGCTGTGTAGCACACAATTGGCATAAATCCAAAATGAATATACTCTCTATCTTTGTATTCTTCTTTATTTTCTTTCATCTGATTTAACATCTTTTCAAAACTCATCTTTACCGCAGAATGTAAATCTTGATTAGTGCCTTCGGTTAAACAATACCAGCCGTGCTTTGCTTCCATAAAGTATTCTTCTTTTTTATAGCAAAAATATAAATCAATAAATCTTTGACTTGCACCTTTTGATTTATATGGAAATTCAGGGAAAATGCAATCTGCTCCAATTTTATTTAAACTAACTGCAATAATTGGCACTGCTTGAGTTTCTTTGCTAAATAAAGGACTATCGTAGTATTCGAATTTTTTATTGTGAAGTTTTAATGTTTTTTTATCATCTTTAATAATTTGCTTGCAAAGTGATGAAAACATTGCTTTAATTTTTGTTCCGTGTAATATTTCGTCTGAAGAGTAGAATTTGTCAAACAGTATACATTATCTATGAAGTTGTGGATTAACGATAAAAACCTCAATTATTGGAAATTAACTCAGATTGCTCTTTCGACTCCTCTTGCTTTGAAGGGATAATATCTTTTACGGTTTTAGAACGAGAATTTGCGATAGTTCTAAGTGAACGAAGTTTTGCAAGAGCTTTTGCGGTGCAAAGTAGAGTTGTGTATTTATTACCAGAACCGATAATTTTTGCAACAACATCTTTTAAGCCAATAGCTTCAAGCACGGAACGAACAGCACCACCAGCAACTATTCCAGTTCCGGGAGCTGCAGGACGAATAATAATGCTTGTAGCACCGAATTTTTCTTCCACCATATGAGGTATTGTTCTACCTGCTCTAGTATTTACTTTTGCGATATTCTTTTTTGCTCTATTGATTGCTTTCTTTTTTGCACCAAAAAGTTCAAGTGCGGAACCTGTTCCCCATCCAAATTGACCGTCTGGGCTTGCAACAAGAACAAGAACGCTATAGGAAGAAACTCTACCTCCAGTTGTAACTTTTACCACTCTTCTTACGCTAAGTGTATACTCAAAGAAATTTGATTTATTTTCAGGAGTTGCCATAATCTATTAACTATTGAATTTATTGTTAAAAGCATTCACTGCTGCTTCTATTTTACCGTGAAATTTATATTTCAATTTATTGAAATATACCGCTGGAATTTTATTATCAAGACACCATTTTGCAACATTTTCACCAACCTTACTAGCGGTTTCAACATTGTTTTTCTCTCCTTTTAAATTAAGGGTAGAATAGCAAAATACTTCTTTTCCTTCAGGCACATTAAAAACAACTAAATAAAAATGGTTATTTGTTTTTTTAAAGTAAATTTCAAAATTCACATCTCCTCTCCTAGCTCTAACGGCAAGTCTTTTTTTGTGAATTTTAGGATCATTTTTATTGTACGACATAAAATTAATTATTTTTTCTTACCTACTTTTTTTATTACAACTTCATTGTTCATAATAACTCCAGTACCATGATATGCGGTTGGTTTTTTTTGAGCCCTAACTTTAGCACAAAATTGCATAACCGTTTGAGTATCTTCTCCTGATACTATTGCGGTTTCTTTATCCATTGCAACAGTAATGTTATTTGGAATGAAGACAAATATCGGATGGCTAAAACCAACTGTAATTCTTAAGTAGTTAAAACCACCTGCCTTAACAACTTGAGCCTTGTAACCTACTCCAACAAAATTTAGCTTTGCTTTATATCCTTCAGCTAAATCCTTTAGAGCTTGCTTAAATAAAGCCCATGTTGTTCCAAGTAATCCCCTCAATGAAACTGGTGTTTTCACATCTTCTCTTCTAGATAAAAGAACTGAATTACCTTCAATTTTTACATTAAGATAGTTTGAATTAAAAGGGAAAAGTTTTGATTTATTTCCTTGTGTTATTTTAATGTTTGAACCCTCAATCGCACAAGCTACACCTGCATTAAGTACGATAGGTTTTGAAGCAAGCCTTGACATATATTAAAATATTTTACATAAAACTTCTCCTCCAACATTTAGCTGTTTTGCGGATTTATCTGTCATAATACCTTTGTTTGTTGAAAGGATAAAGAACCCTAAACCATCGTAAAAAGGCTTGATATCAGATATATTTACATATGCACGACGACCTGGCTTTGAAACAACTTTAAAATCTTTAATTGTAAAAGAGTTTTTAAAGTAAGAAAGTTCAACTTTTATTGTTTTTACTCCCTTTCTTTCCTCTAATACTGAATATGATTTAATAAAGCCCTCTTCAAGCATTACTTTTGCAATACCTTCAATCACTTTACTGTAAGTGAATTCAATATGACTTTTTCCTACTTTCCCTGCATTGTTAACAGTTGCAACGAAGTAGCTAATAAGATGATTAACACTCATAAATTACCAACTAGATTTTCTTAGACCCATAATTAAACCGAAGGAAGCTGATTCTCTTATCAAGTTCCTACTAATTCCAAACATTCTGTGATATCCACGCGGACGCCCAGTTAAGGCACACCTGTTTCTTACTCTAGTTTTTGAGCCGTCTCTCCTAATTTTCTGGAAGACAACAGAAATTTGGAAAAGTTCCATGCTAGCTTTTTGTAGCAATTCTCTTTTTTGGTCTTCTGTACTAGCTTCTGCTATTTTTTTAGAGTAAGAGTTATAAACATCCCTCTGTTTCTCCTTCAAGCTTTGTCTTTTTTCTGCTTGAGAAGCGACAATCGTTTTTACACGCTCGTTTCTTTCAATTCTACCTTTTTTAGCCATTATTCGCAAAAAATTTATTATTTAACACTAATGTGAATGCTATATATTTTATTAGTCTTTTTATATAAGTCAAGTTTTTTTTACATTTAAATGAGAAAAAAATATCTTTTTCTATTAAAACTCAATAAAAGACCAATCAAAATGCCATGAGCTATAAGGGAAGAGCCTCCATAACTAATAAATGGCATTGCCATACCTTTTGTTGGCACTAAATTAAGGCTAACAGAAGCATTTAAAAAGAATTCAAACATCAATAAAACTGATGTTAAAAATATAAAATTTCTTGAAAATAAAAAGTCTATGTAAATGTTTAGATATTTTTTGCCAGTTTGCTGTTTATAATTTTTTTTGATTAAATTGCAGATGGTGTTTTCATCTGTTGTGCTAGATGTATAGTTGATTTTAGAGAACATTTTAATTAATTTTTCTTTAAAATCAAAGATATAAAGAAAGTTTGAAAACACGAGAAATAAAAACATCAATCCTAAAATTAGAGCAAAAATGAAGCCAAATTCCTCAATTAAAATTGCAAAAATAAAATCGTTATGAGCCTCTGGAAGAGTGAATTTAAGCTTACTTTCTGCAAATCCACGACCAAAAAATCCACCACTTTGAATTGCCTCAAATGCCAGTTTTGACTGATAATTTTCAAGCCCGAAAAAGAATGTTTTTATTCTAAATTTTACATGTTCTAAAAAAAATCCTACTAATCCTGCACAACAGCCTAAAAATAAACCGCCTAAAAGAAAATTTTTAATAGAGCTAACATTGATGTAAAAAAGAGCTAAAAACAAGATATTGAAGGTTAAAATCATACCAAAATCTGGTTGTAAAAACAGCAGTAGATTAACTAATATATGCAATCCAAATATTAAAAAATAATGGGTTTTTAGAGACTCTTGCTTGAGCTTTAAAGCCTCTAAATTTGCAAACATTAAGCTTATAATATAAATATAAAAAGGCTTGAGAAACTCGGATGGTTGGAGGGAAAATTTGCCAAAGCTAATCCATCTTCTGGCACCTTTTATTTCTACCCCAAAAAGCGTTGCAATTATAGCAAATAATACGGCAAAAATAGCAATAAAGCATATCCATTTTAGTGTGTTGATAGACTGCATTGAAAGAATTATCATAATTAAAATTGCTACTCCAGTAAAAATTACATGTTTAGAAAAAAAGGTAATTCCTTTTAATCCAACCTTCTCAGAAGTTGCGTAACTCAAGGAAAAGGAAGCAATAACTCCTATCAAAATTAATGTCAACACTGTAAAAAAAGTTACCTTATGAAGTGAGTTTATCCAAAAAAACAATGGGTTTTTACGAGTTATCATTAATTTTAAAAAATGTCTTTACAATAAATTAAAATCAATTTACAAAAAAGAGCAACAAAAATTTTACAAATGGAATATATTATTTTAACGCTATTAATAATTATCATTGCTTTTATAATACATTTTTTTCTTATAAAAAATTTAAATCAAGAAAAACTAAAAATATTAGAGGAATTGAAGGTAGCACAAGGTAGGGAAGCATTGACAATTCAAAATTATAATGAGTTAGTCTCTCAATTTGAAGCAAAAACTGCATCAATTGCAAGGCTGGAAGCGGAATTAAAATTTAAACAAAATTTGGAAATAGAAAAATCATTACTTGAAGCAAAACTTGACAGTGCAAATCGGGAAATGATTAAAATGCAAGAGAAACTTTCTTCTCAAGCAAAATTAGAATCCGATTTAAAGCAACTTCTTGAAACTGCAAAACTTGAAATTACAAATCAAAATAGAGACCAGTATCGAAAAATTTACGAACAACTTGCAAAATATACCGAGGATAGAAGTAAGGAAATGACAAAAGAGGCAAGCGATGCTTTCTCTAAAATTATGGAAAAAGATGTTAAGGAAACTATAATTAAAATACAGGAAAACCTTACACTTCAACAAGAAAAACTCTTAAGCCATCAAAAACCTATAGAATTTTTTACAAAAATTTTAACTGGAAGTAAAGAGGCGGGAAATCACGGGGAGCAAACAATTGCAAATCAGCTTGATACTATGGGGCTAAGGTATGGAATTGATTACTTTACTCAAGTTGCAGGAAAAGGAAATACGGAAGAAAGATTGATTGCTGACATCGTTATTCTTATTCCCAATTCTGGTAAAAAGGATGTGTTGATTATTGATAGCAAATCCTCAACTAAACTAGGTTCCAGCACAAGCGAATTTATGGCGAGTGTTGAAAGTTCAATTAATACTTTTGCAAGAAAAGATTATAAATCTGCAGTGGAAAAAAGAGTAAAAGAATTTTTACCAAATGTGGAAATTAATCACACACATCTTTTTATATATTTGCCTTTTGATAGAATGCTTTCCCGTATTTCCGAGGAAAAACCTGAGTTGTTAAAAAAAGTGCGAGAAAAAGATGTTGGCATTTTAACGCCTGTAATTTTGGATTTTTTACTTGATACTATAAAGCTTTATTCTGCTAAAATTGAGTTAAATGAAAGGGCGGAAGAAATGATGGAGGAAGTTAAAGAGCTGATAAAAAGAACGGGAGTAGTGCTTGAATTTGTTAAGGATTTAGGTAAATCCATTGACCTTTCTGCAAAAAAATATCAAGCTTTAAAGGCGTCAGTTCAGGGTAGATTTGTTCCAATTGTCAACAGAATGGCAAAGCCTTTAAATGTAAAGCAGGTTATTTTTGATGATTTAAATGAGGAAGGATTGAAGCAAATTGAAACAAAAGATTGAAATTAGCCCATTCTACCAGTTATATAATCTTGTGTTAAAGTTTCTGTTGGGTTAGTAAAAATTTTACTTGTTTCATCGCATTCTATCATTTTTCCCATATAAAAAAATGCAGTGTTATCAGAA